>NZ_JBDIVG010000098.1:0-425 GCF_039631275.1 Janibacter sp. LM | reverse complement strand
GCTTCACAGCCGTCTCAGCCTCCAGCCCACCTTGGTGAAGGAGAATCCAAATCTTCTAGAAAACATGGCCTTCAATGGAACATGGCAGGTCTACTCCCAGGAGAACTACGAGGAGTTCCTCAGGGCCATGGAACTTCCAGCAGATGTCATAAAGATGGCCAAGGACATCAAACCAATTACTGAGATCAAGCAGAATGGCAATGACTTTGTTGTCACCTCCAAGACCCCTGGAAAGACTGTGACCAACTCCTTTACCATTGGCAAGGAGGCTGATATCACCACCATGGACGGCAAGAAGATCAAATGCACTGTCAATCTGGAGGGTGACAAAATGGTCTGCAACACTGGCAAGTTCTGCCACATCCAAGAGATCAAAGGAGGAGAGATGGTTGAGACTTTGACCATGGGCTCAACAACCCTCGTCA
>NZ_JBDIVG010000097.1:0-438 GCF_039631275.1 Janibacter sp. LM | reverse complement strand
CGACTCGTGGAAGCGCACCAGCTGGTCGGCCTTGCCCAACGGCAGGTCACCGGCCTCGAAGGCCTGCGTGATCTCACCCGTCGCCCCTGCAGCGCCGGCGACCCGCACCACCCGCGCGACGTGCTGGGTCGAGGGGCGGGGCGCGCGGCGCCCTTCGCTGACCCCGACCCAGTCGTGCGCCGACCACGACCCCTGGCCCGGCAGGCCCCGCGAGATCCCTTCGCGCACCAGCTGCACCTCGGCGACCTCCAGCAGCTGCCGGGCTCGACCGATCAACGCCAACCCGTCTGCGACGTCCGGGTCGGGCAGCTGCCAGGCCGTGCCCGGGTCGGCGTACACCAACGAGCGCAGCGCGTCCCGCAGGCCACCCATGAGGCCTGTGTCGCGGTACTGCAGCGGCGTCGCTGTCATGATTCGATCATACGTTCGATGACGTGC
>NZ_JBDIVG010000096.1:0-485 GCF_039631275.1 Janibacter sp. LM | reverse complement strand
TGAGGTCAGTTACCTGAAGAGCGGAGAACGGCGTGCGGAACGCAAGCCTATGGCGGTCCTTGCTGGGCGTCGAGAAGACGGTCGTGGAGGACATCGAGTTCGATGAGGACGACCAGCTGCTGGTGGCTCATGTCCGTCCCCGGGCTCGGGTGCGTGGCCGGTGCGGACGGTGCGGGCGCAGGTCGCCCGGGTACGACCGTGGCGAGGGTCGGCGGCGGTGGCGGGCCCTGGATCTGGGCACGGTGCAGGTCTACCTCGAGGCCGACGCCCCGCGGGTGGCCTGCCGCCAGCACGGCCCCACGGTGGCCGCCGTCCCGTGGGCCAGGCACGGGGCCGGCCACACCCTGGTCTTCGACGAGCAGGTGGCCTGGCTGGCCACGCAGTGCTCCAAGTCCGCGGTCACCGAGCTGATGCGCATCGCCTGGCGCACCGTCGGGGCGATCATCACCCGGGTCTGGACCGACGTGGAGGCCCTCGGCGACCGG
>NZ_JBDIVG010000095.1:0-514 GCF_039631275.1 Janibacter sp. LM | reverse complement strand
GCCGCGGTGACCCTCGCGGTGGTGTTCATTCACTGGCTGATCTTCCAGAGCCTGTACGTCATCGGCGCACTGTGTCCCTATTGCATGGTCGTGTGGGTCGTGACCATCGCCGTCTTCTGGCACACCACCATTCACAACCTTCGGCGTCATCAGGGTTCCCTCGCTTCACCCGCACACCGCGGTGTGGCGATGCTCATCGAGTACCGCGCAGCGGTCTTGACCGCTTGGTACCTGGTGATCATCGTGCTCATCGCTATCAGGTTCTGGGACTACTGGGTCACGCTCCTGTGATCACTGCCCCGTGGACCGAATCGCCATCACGCCGAGAGGCCGAGCGCCATCCTCCAGCCACCTCGGCGCTGACGAACGACGACCCCGATACCTTGCCGCGCATCCACGCACGCGCGGCGACGATCTCAGGAGCATGAGACCGAATGACCGCACGTCGCCCCTCCCGCCGAAGTCTCCTCGCCGCGGCCGGTGCTGTCGCTGCCACCGGTGGTCTCGCCGCGTG
>NZ_JBDIVG010000094.1:0-546 GCF_039631275.1 Janibacter sp. LM | reverse complement strand
AGGACCTGCCCGGTGGCGGTCAGGCCACCGGCGTGGCCCCCGCTGGGAGGGTCGAACGCGCTGCCGGTGGCGCCGAAGGCCCGGCCGGTGGCGCCGGGGGCGTGGCCGGGCAGGTCCTGCCCGCAGGCGACGCACCGGCCGTGCGCTGAGGAGAGGGCGTGGAGGCTGATGGTCACCAGGATCTGGGCCTTGTCGGCCCGTGGGACGCCTTCGGGCGCGGCGACGCCGCGGCTGATGATCGACAGCAGCGCGTCGGCGCGGCGCCGGGCCGGGGTCCGCTCGTCCGGGGCGCCGTCGGGCCCTTTGACCGGTGCGGACAACGCGGCCAGCGCGGCGTCGAGGATGGCGGCGCCCTCGGGGTCGAGGTCGACGCGGTAGCGGGTCATCCCGCACGGGCCGGGGGCCTTGGTCAACGAGCGGGAGGCCTTGGCTGCGGCGTCCTCGTCGTCGAGGTCCTGCTCCGGGCGCAGCAACCGTCCGGTCTGGGTGATCGCGGCGGCCAGCTTCTTCTCGTCCAACCCGCCGACCCGGTCGGTGACCCGGGCC
>NZ_JBDIVG010000093.1:0-667 GCF_039631275.1 Janibacter sp. LM | reverse complement strand
GGTGGTGTCCTTCGGCATGAGTACATCCTCGTTTCCAAACGATGGAGACTCCAACCAACCCAGTGCGGTTCAGTCCAAGGTCAGGACCTGACGTCGATCATCCTGGGTCCGTCACTGGGGCGGTCGAACGGTTCTCGCGAACAAGGTCAGCGGCTAGCAAACGCTGGCGGTCCCGCATCCCCTCAGAAGCGAGCAGCGGCGGCCTTGATTTCTGCGAAGCGCTCGGCCATCCGCGCGGCCAGTGCCTGGGATGCCTTGAGCGGTCGGGTCATGACCATGAACTCGGTGATCTTCCCGTTCTCGTCGAGGGTGAGGAAGTCGCACCCGGTGATGTCCAACCCGTCGACGGTGGCCTTGAAGACATAGGCCTCTTCGCTCCCTTCGCGCAACTGACGCACGTAGTGGAAGTCCTCGAAGACCTCGACCACGGCCCGCAGGATGGCGCTGGTGATCGGCTTGCCGGAGTAGGGGGTGTGGGCGACCGGGCTGAGGAAGACGACGTCCTCGGCGAGGCAGTCGTCGACGGCGTCCATGTCCTTGCTCTCCACTGCGTCACGGAACATGAAGTGACCTTAGCCGTGGTGGGCGGTGGCACGGGCCGCTCCCGATGCTCTACTCAAAATGGGCTCTCCTGACTGATCCGTGGGTCATTTCCGGCCTGGGAGGA
>NZ_JBDIVG010000010.1:0-149833 GCF_039631275.1 Janibacter sp. LM | reverse complement strand
CCACCCCCCGCGGCGTCACCTGGCACACCTAGCGACCACGCGCTGTCCTGAGGTGCGACGAAGGAGCCTCGAAGGGCTCAGCACCCGGCCCCCCACACGGACCGGGCCACAGGCACGCCCGCCTCCCGCCCAGACGGTCATCTGCCCCACCTCACGGGTGCGTGGTCGCGGTCTCCAGCAGCGCGGCGAGCTCGGGGGTCGCCGTCGCCACGAGGTCACCATTGCCCACCTCGTCGCGGTCGCACCCGATGCTCGCCCGGATCACCACGTCGGCGCCGCGGCCGTACCGCAGCACGAGGTCGTACTGCCGTGAGCCCTCGCCACAGTCAGGGACCTCGCCCGAGGCAGGTCGGGTGTCGAGCGTGGCGAGCTCCGTCAGCAGCTGCGCCCGCAGCCCGCTCTGGACGCCGAAGGTCCCGGCCGCCTCGTCGTCGGACCGACAGATCGCCACCCGGCTCGGCGTCCCGGGGACGAGCGCGGTCCGCCCTTCGTCCCGACCGTCGGCGATGGTCTCGCCGCACACTCGGCGGCGTCCGTGCGTGGGCTGCACCCAGGCCTGCTGGTCGACCGCCTCCGCAACGAGGTGCCCGATCCCGCCCCTGCCGCGGAAGCTGCCGTTGGAGGCCGGGATGCACCCGTTGGGCTCGTCGGTCACGGAGACCCACACTGCGGTCTCGTCGTACTCGAGACCGACGAGCTGCCGGGTGACGTCGCCGCCGGCCTCGGTGCACCCTTCTGCGTCCTCCGCGTGGACCGACGAGAGGTCCGTGGCCACCTGGGCGAGCCCGTCCTGCACCTCCCACGTGCTCGTCAGCGGGTTGGGCGCCGGGGTGATGTCGCTGTTGGGGCCGGCTGCGTAGCTGCAGACCAGGACCCGGGTCGGCGTGCGGCGCGGGGCCAGCGTGTCGTGGGGGTCGAAGCCCGACGGGCCGTGGACCCTCGGCAGGTCCGGGTCACCCGTGCGTCCGAGCAGCCCCGTCCACCCGCTCGGCACGTGCTCATCGCCCGTGTACGCCGCCGGGCACGTGAGCGGCACGGGCGATGGGTCCCCTCGCGACCCGGCCGGGACGACGACGGCCAGTCCCGCGGCGATCACGGCGCCGAGCAGCAGCGCCCGCCCTGTCCCCATCCCGTTCATCGCGTCATCCCCTCCCACCGTCCGGACCTCCAAGCCGCCAGCAGGTCGGTGCCGCAGCCCCGTGTCCGGACCCGGGCGACCGCACCCGCCCACACGACACCTCGCACGGTCGCTCCCTTCGTCATGGTCCTTGGACGCAGCGCGGGGAGCACGGGTTCCGCTACCTCGGGTAGACCTCGAGCAGGAGGGCGTGCTCGACCGCGGGGTCGGCCACGGCCTGGCCACCACCGCCGAGGATGCGGCCGAGCAGCTCGGGCGGCTTGGGGAACTCGTCGGGCAGCGCCGAGTTGTAGAGACGGTGCTCCTCGAGGGACTCGATCGCGTCGTCGAGGTGGCCGGTGACGTCGACGTAGTGGGTGGGCCGCTGGCTGCCGCCGATCGCGAGCATCTTGACGTTCCACGGCTCGAGCCCGTCGGCGACGAGCTCGGGGAAGATCCAGCGGTTGCCGGCATCGGCGACGGCGTCGACGGTCGCGAGACCGACCGCGCGGTGGTCGGCCTGGTTGAGGAACCCGCCGGCGAAGGCGATGTCGAAGGTCGTGCCGATGACGAGGTCGGGCCGGGCGCGCCGGATCGCCGCGGCGATGTCGCGGCGCAGCGGCAGACCGTACTCGACAACCCCGTCCTGGTGGTCGCCGAACTCGACCTGCTCGACGCCGACGACCGCGGCGCTCGCGCGCTCCTCGTCGGCGCGCGCGGGGGCGGCGTCGACCGGGTCCATGGTGTCGATGCCCGCCTCACCGCGGGTCAGGAGGAAGTAGCGCACCCGCTTGCCCGCCGCCGTCCACCTGGCGACCGCGGCGGCGGTGCCGTACTCGATGTCGTCGGGATGCGCGACGACGCACAGGACGGAGTCGAAGGTGTCTTCGTCGAGGACGGCCAGTTCGGGCTGCGTGCTCATGGCACTGACGCTAACGGGTCAGGCCACCGGGTCGGTACCCCCGCGCTGCTGCTGTCGCTCGTGCTCGGCGCGCGCCTGCTCCTGGTTGCGGCGCAGCTGCTCCTGCGCGGCGCGCATCGGGTCCAGCTTCGTCATCAGCTCGCGGCCGGCGTGCGCGTGCTTGTGCTCGGTGAGCACCTCGTAGCGGGAGGCGACGACCTGGCTGACCGAGGTGAAGTCCCGCTGGCCACCTGTCGAGCGGTACCCCAGCCACGCCCACACGGCCCCGAAGACGGCGCCCATGGCCATCGTCGAGAGCATGCGCACGAGGAGGCCTTCGCCCCCTTCGAACATCGCGAAGATCAGGCCGACGAAGACACCGATCCAGATGCCGGAGAGGACGCCGCCGAGCACGACCTTGCCCGATGTGAGCCGCCCGCGCACGCGCTCGACCTGCTTCAGGTCGGTGCCGACGATCATGACGTCCTGCACCGGGAACTCGTTGTCGGCCAGGTAGTCGACGGCCCGCTGCGCCTCGCGGTAGCTGTCGTACGTCCCCAGCGACATCGGGTAGTCGAGGCCGAGCTGGTTCTCGAGGAGGGCGGACATCTGCGGCTGGGTGCTCATGCCCCGATTGTCCCACCCCGGCGCGCGGCGGCATAATGGCCCACGACGGGACGAAGGGGGTCTGGCAGGGTGTCGAGACATGACCGGCCCGCAGCTGCTGCCCGCGACGACCCGACGACTGGACCGGATCACCGCCGTCCGCCAGGCCCGTGGGCGGATCCCCTCGCTCGTCACCGCCGTCGTCCGCGACGGCGCGCTCGTGCACGCCTGTGCGAGAGGCGGCTTCGCTCCCGACGTCGACCCGATGCAGGTGCAGTACCGCATCGGGTCGATCACCAAGACCTTCGTCGCGGTCGCCGTGATGCGGCTGCGCGACGCCGGTCGGCTCCGCCTGGACGATCCGGTCGGCGACCACGTGCCGGGGACCCCCTTCGCCGACCGGAGCATCGCCGCGCTGCTCACGCACACGGGAGGCATCGCTGCCGAACCTGCGGGCGCCTGGTGGGAGCGCTCCCCCGGCACCGACCGCGAGGGCTTGCGCGCAGCGATGGCCGGTGCGGCGCAGGAGCGGCCCGGGCGCTTCGTGCACTACTCCAACCTCGGCTTCGCGGTGCTCGGGGAGCTCGTCGAGCGGCTCACCGGTCGCGCGTGGCACGAGGTCGTCGCGGACGAGGTCCTCGCCCCGCTCGGCATGACCCGCACGGGGGCGGCCCCCGTGACGCCCTCCGCCACCGGGTACGCCGTCCACCCGCACGCCGACGTGCTCCTGAGCGAGGCCGTGCAGGACACCCGCGCGATGGGGCCGGCCGGCCAGCTCTGGTCGACGGTGCCCGACCTCGGCCGCTGGGCGGCCTTCGTCGCCGGCGACACCGGCGACGTCATATCGGCCGACTCGCTCGAGGAGATGTGCGAGCCGATCGCCCTGGCGACCGGGCCGGGCGACGGGAGGTCGCCAAGGGTCTCGGCTTCGAGACCTGGCGCGAGCGGGGGCGTCGGCTCGTCGGCCACGGCGGGTCGATGCCCGGCTTCCAGGCCGGCGTGCGCGTGCACCGGGAGACCCGCACCGGCCACGTCCTGCTGATGAACTGCACGACCCCCACCGCCGTGACCGACGTCGAGGACCCCTTCGACGTGCTCGACGCGTGCGAGCCCGTCCTGCCGGACGTCTGGACCCCGCAGGCGTCCGTCCCGGCCGACCTGCTCGCCCTCACCGGCACATGGTTCTGGGGCACCTCCGAGGGCACCCTGCGGGTGCTGCCGGACGGCAGGCTCCGGCTCGACCACGTCTCCGGGATGCTGCCGACGAGCGGCTTCCGCCCGGCGGGCGAGGACACGTGGGTCGGGCTGGCGGACTACTTCCGCGGGGAGACGATGCGCGTGGTGCGCGACGCGCAGGGCGACCCGACCCACCTCGACATCGGCACCTGGGTCCTCACCCGGCGCCCGTACGAGCCCGGCGCCGTCATCCCCGGAGGGATGGACGCGGGCGGCTGGCCGATCGCCTGAGACGCGTCACGGCCGGCCACCCCGAGGGGTGACCGGCCGTGGGGCGTGCGGACTCAGCCCTTGACGGGGTAGTCCTTGAGGATGCTCTTGCCGATGATCATCTTCTGGATCTCGGCGGTGCCCTCACCGATGAGCAGCATCGGGGCCTCACGGTAGATCCGCTCGATCTCGTACTCCTTGGAGTACCCGAAGCCACCGTGGATGCGGAAGGACTGGCCCACGACGTCGGCGCAGTACTCGGCCGCCATGTACTTGGCGATGCCGGCCTCGAGGTCGTTGCGCTCGCCCTTGTCCTTCAGGCGGGCGGCCTTGACCATCAGCTGGTGCGCGGCCTCGACCTTGCTCGCCATGTCGGCGATGCGGAAGAGGATCGCCTGGTGGTCGACGATCTTCTTGCCGAAGGTCTCGCGCTGCTGCGCGTAGGCGACACCGAGCTCGAAGGCGCGCATCGCCAGGCCGCAGGCGCGGGCGGCGACGTTGACGCGGCCGACCTCGACGCCGTCCATCATCTGGTAGAAGCCCTTGCCCGGCTCGCCACCGAGGATCTGGCCGGTCGAGGTCTTGTGGCCCTCGAGGATGAGCTCGGTCGTGTCGACGCCCTTGTAGCCCATCTTCTCGATCTTGCCGGGGACGGTGACGCCCTGGGCGGTCTCGCCGAAGCCCTCGGTCTTGTCGATGAGGAAGGTCGTCATGTTCTTGTGCGCACCGTCGTGACCGAGGTCGGTCTTGACGAGCACCGCGACGAGGTTGGCCGTGGAGCCGTTGGTCAGCCACATCTTCTGGCCGGTGATGGTCCACTCGTCACCCTCGCCCGGCACGGCCTTGGTCTTGATGCCGGCGACGTCGGACCCCAGGCCCGGCTCGCTCATCGAGAAGGCGCCGCGGATCTCGCCGGTGGCCATCTTGGGCAGGTAGTGCTGCTTCTGCTCCTCGGTGCCGTGCTTGAGGATCATGTACGCCACGATGAAGTGGGTGTTGATGATGCCGGAGACGGGCATCCAGCCGCGCGCGATCTCCTCGACGCACAGCGCGTAGGTCAGCAGGGACTCGCCGAGGCCACCGAACTCCTCGGGGATCATCAGGCCGAAGATCCCCATCTCCTTCATCTGGTCGACGATCTTCTGCGGGTACTCGTCGGCGTGCTCCAGCTCCTGGGCCACCGGGATAATCTGCTCGTCGACGAACTCCTTGACCAGGCCCAGCAGGTCGACCTGCTCCTCGGTCAGTCCGTCGGTCGTCTGCAGTCGTGACATGCGCGTGCTACCTCGTTGCGTCGGGGGAACAGGGATCTGCGCCAGTATCCCAGCACCTCGCCCGGGACGCCGTGGTGTCCATGGTGGGCTGGGCCACGTCGGTCGCCGCCCCCGAGGACGACGAAGGGGGGAGAGTCGCGGCTCTCCCCCCTTCGCCCGTGCGGGGTCAGTAGACCTTGACCACGCGCCCGTTCGGGGCGAGGTTCTTCCACCAGATGTAGTTGATGGCGCGGTTGCTCAGGCGGGCACAGCCGTGCGAGGCCGGGTAGCCCGGGATGGACGGGGACCCATGGATGGCGATGCCGCCGTTGAAGTAGATCGGGCGCCACAGCTCGCCGAGCGGGGCGATGCGCATGCCGTTGACCCGACGGTAGAAGCGGAAGGTACCCGACGGCGTGGTCGCGTAGAGGTAGCGGCCGGAGGCGGAGGACCAGTAGCGCTCGCCGTTGCCGGTGCTCGTGTTGAAGACCCACTGGGCCCAGCCCCAGCGGGCGACGATCTGCAGCTGGCGGGTCTTGTCGATCTCCCAGGCCGAGCGGGTGCGCGGGCGGGGGGTCCTCGGGTTGTAGATCGCCGCCCACGTGTCGGGGCCGACGATGCCGTCACGGCTCAGGCCGTGCGCCTTCTGCAGGGCCATGACGGCCTGCTGGGTCGTGTCGTCGAAGGCGCCGTTCGCCCGGCGCAGCCAGAAGCGCGCGGCGAGCAGGCGTCGCTGGATGTTCTGGACCCACCAGCCGGTGTCACCCTGGCGCAGCGTCCTGGGCCGAGCGGCGCGGGCGTCCTCCCCGGCGGTGACGACGAGCCCGCCGGCGACGGCGGTGGCGGCAGCGGCGCGGAAGAGGTCGCGGCGATCGAGCGAGATGCTGTCCATGGTTTCCCCCTGGATGAAGTGGGCGCTGGTACCGGCTCAGACGCCCGGGACGTCCGCTCGGTTGCGCGGTGGTGGAGGAAAACATAGCGCTCGCCGGCGTGGGAACCACAGGGTTTCCACACCGGCGAGCGCGTGTCGTGTCCGAGCCGTGACGGACCCGTCGCAGGATCAGCCGCGGGCGACGATGGCCTCGTGCGTCGCGAGGACGCGGTGGGCGATGTCGACGTGCAGGTTCTCGATCATCTTGCCGTTGAAGGTCACGACACCGATGCCGGCGCCGTCCTCCCAGGCCTGCAGGATGCCCTGCGCCTCCTCGACGGCCTCATGGCTCGGCGCGAAGGTGGCATTGCAGACCTCGACCTGACCGGGGTGGATCAGCGTCTTGCCGTCGAAGCCCATGTCGCGGCCCTGCTCGCACTCCGCGGTGAAGCCCTCGATGTCCTTGACCGCGTTGTACACGCCGTCGAGGACGGCGATGCCGGCCTCGCGGCCGGCGAGCAGCGCCAGCGACAGCGAGGTGACCAGGGGCGTGCGCCCGGGCACGTGCGCCGCCTGCAGCTCCTTGACCAGGTCGTTGGTGCCGAGGACGAAGGCGACGAGGCGGTCCGAGGCGTGCGCGATCTCGCGGGCGTTGAAGATGGCCGCGGGGGTCTCGATCATCGCCCAGAGCTTGGTGTGCTCGGGGGCGCCGGCGGCCTCCATCGCGGCGACGAGCTGTCGCACCTGGTCCGCGCTGTCGACCTTGGGCACGACGATGCCGTGCGGGCCGGCCTTCGACGCGGCGGCGATGTCCTCGTCGTGCCACTGGGTACCGATCCCGTTGACCCGGATCGTCAGCTCCCGGTCGCCGTACTCACCGGACTGCACCGCGGCGCAGGCGGCCTCGCGCGCGGCCGGCTTGTCGTCGGGACCGACCGCGTCCTCCAGGTCGAGGATGAGCGCGTCGACGGGCAGGGTCTTGGCCTTGTCCAGCGCGCGGGCGTTGGAACTCGGCATGTAGAGGACCGAGCGGCGGGGGGTGTAGGCGGTGTCGGCCACGGCTCAGGCCTCCGCGTAGAGCTTCGCGAGCTCCGGGTCGTTGGCGGACAGTCGCTCGGCGAGCTCGAGGATCACCATGCACTGCTTGTAGCTGGCGTCGTCCTCCATCTTGCCGTCGAGCATCACGGCGCCGCCGCCGCTCGGCATGGCCTCCTTGACCCGGCGTGCGTGCGCGACGTCCTCCGCGGAGGGGCTGAAGACCTTCTTGGCGATGTCGATCTGCACCGGGTGCAGGCTCCACGCGCCGACACAGCCGAGGAGGAAGGCGTTGCGGAACTGGTCCTCGCAGGCCACGACGTCCTTGATGTCGCCGAAGGGGCCGTAGAAGGGGAAGATCCCGTGCGTCGCGCAGGCGTCGACCATCCGCGCGATCGTGTAGTGCCACAGGTCCTGCTGGAAGACGGCGCGCTGGCCCTGGTAGTCGGGCGTCCCGTCGTCACCACGGGTCGGGTCCTGGCGGACGAGGTAGCCCGGGTGGCCGCCACCGACGCGGGTGGTCTTCATCCGGCGGTCGGCGGCGAGGTCGGCCGGACCGAGCGAGATGCCCTGCATGCGCGGGCTCGCGCCCGCGATCGCCTCGACGTTGGCGACGCCGCGCGCGGTCTCGAGGATCGCGTGGACGAGGATCGGGCGCTGGACGCCCCCCTTCGCCTCGAGCTGCGCGAGGAGACGGTCGACGTAGTGGATGTCCTCGGGGCCCTGGACCTTGGGGACCATGATGACGTCGAGCTTGTCGCCGATCTCGGTGACGAGCGTCGTGAGGTCGTCGAGGACCCACGGGCTGTCGAGGGAGTTGACGCGGGTCCACAGCTGCGTGTGCTCGCCGAAGTCGGTGTCCCGGGCGATCTTCACGAGACCGAGGCGGGCCGCCTCCTTCTTCTCCGCGACGACGGCGTCCTCGAGGTTGCCGAGGAGCACGTCCGAGACGCCGACCATGGCCGGGATCTTGGCGGCCATCTTCTCGTTGCTCGGGTCGAAGAAGTGGATCATCCGGCTGGGTCGCGCCGGGACCTCGCGGACCGGGGCGGGCGCCCCGACGGCGAGGGGGGCGAAGAAGTCCTTGGCGCTGCGCATGGGCTGGCTCGAGTCCTCTCAGGGTGGCGAAGGGGGATCCCGCGCAACCTAGCAGCGCACCCGGGCCGCGGTTCATGACGCACGTCACCCGGACGCGCCTAGGGTGTGGGGCATGTCCGAGGTCAACCTCTCCGCGCTCACGACCGAGGCGCTGTCGAAGTCCGGCGTCCTCTGGCTGCGCCTCGCCGGCGGCGAGCGCCTGACGTGGTTCGCGACGGGGTCCGACGACCTCGACGGTCACGTCCTGCTCGTCTCCGGCGGCGCCGAGGCCGACCTCGGCCCGATCCCGGAGCAGGTCGAGGTCGTCCTGCGCAGCAAGGGCGACGGCGGCCGCCTGCTCACGCTGCGCGCCCGCGCGCAGACCCTCCCGCCCGACAACCCGTGGTGGGAGCCGGCGACGACCGCCCTCCTCGGTGAGCGCCTCAACGCCCCGGCCGACCTGCTCGACCGCTGGCGGGAGTCGTCCACGGTGTGGCTCCTCTCCCCCTTCGGCGCCCCGGTGCAGGCCCCCGGCCAGCCGGGCGAAGGGGGTCGCGCCGCCGCTCCCGTCACCGCCGGCGAGGCCGCCACGCGGGTGCGCCGACCGTGGCACCTCGGCGGTCGCGGCGCGCGTCGCGGCTGACGGGCGGGCGCGGGACGCGCCGTTAGGCTGTGGGTCGTGAGTGCTCCCACCCGTTTCTACGTCGCGCGACTGGCGAGCCTCAACGTCTTCGACCCCCTCGGTGACCAGGTCGGCCGGGTGCGCGACGTCGTCGTCAGCTTCTCCCCCTCGCGCCGACCCAGGGTCATCGGCCTCGTCGTCGAGGTGCCCGGTCGCCGGCGCGTCTTCGTGCCCATGACCCGGGTGACCTCCGTCGAGGGCGGCCAGGTCATCACGACCGGCCTGGTCAACATGCGCCGCTTCGAGCAGCGGGCCACCGAGACGCTCGTGCTCGCCGACCTGCTCGAGCGGCCGGTCACGGTGCGCACCGACGACGGCGAGGTCGAGGCGACGGTCGAGGACATCGGTGTCGAGCAGTCGGCGAGCCGCAGCTGGTCGGTCACCAAGGTCTTCGTGCGGGCCGGTCGGCAGGCCCGCCGGGGGCTGCTCGTGCGCCGTCGTGGCGAGACCTTCACCGTGCCGGTCGAGGACGTCACCGGCCTGTCCGCGTCGGTGAGTGCCGCGGAGCACTCGGCCGTCAAGCTCCTGGAGTCGGTGGAGGACCTCAAGGTCGCCGACCTCGCCGAGGTCATCGCCGACCTGGCGCCCGAGCGGCGCGAGGCGGTCATCGCCGCGCTCGACAACGACCGGCTCGCCGACGTCCTGCAGGAGATGGGCGACGACGACCAGGCCGAGATCCTCCGGCTGCTCACCCAGTCCCGCGCCGCGGACGTCCTCGAGGCCATGGACCCCGATGACGCGGCGGACCTGCTCTCGGTCCTGCCGCCGGAGCGCATGGAGACGCTGCTGCAGCTCATGCAGCCCGACGACGCCGAGCCGCTGCGGCGCCTGCTCAGCTACGACGAGAACACCGCCGGTGGTCTCATGACGACCGAGCCGGTCGTGCTCGCGCCCGAGGACACCGTCGCCGAGGCGCTCGCCGTCGTGCGACGCGAGGAGACCACCGCGGCGCTGGCGGCGACCGTGTACGTCTGCCGCCCCCCGCTCGAGACGCCGACCGGCAAGTACCTCGGCATGATCCACATCCAGCGCCTGCTGCGCGAGCCGCCCCACGAGAGCATCGGGCGCTACCTCGACAAGGCGATCGACCCCCTTCGCCCCGAGGCCCCGCTCGGTCAGGTGACCCGCACGCTCGCGACGTACAACCTCATCTCGGCGCCCGTCGTGGACGAGGGCGAGCACCTGCTCGGCGCGGTGACGGTCGACGACGTCCTCGACCACATCCTCCCCGAGGACTGGCGTGAGGAGCGGCACGAGGTGACCGATGACTGAGCGCAACGAGCGCCGCCAGAGCCGCGTCGACACCCCGCAGGAGGTGCGGCGCCGGCTCATCCAGCGACCGTCGGCCTTCTCGAGCGAGTCCTTCGGCGTCATCTCGGAGAAGTTCGCGCGGTTCATGGGCACGCCGCGCTTCCTCATCTGGATGTCGCTCTTCGTCGTCGTCTGGCTGGCGTGGAACACCTTCGCCCCGCAGGCCGCGCAGTTCGACCCCCGGGCGCTCAACTACACGCTGCTCACGCTCATCCTGTCGCTCCAGGCCTCCTACGCGGCGCCGCTGATCCTCCTCGCGCAGAACCGGCAGGACGACCGCGACCGGGTGGCGCTGGAGCAGGACCGGGTGCAGGCCGAGCGGGCGCTCGCCGACACCGAGTACCTGACGCGCGAGGTCGCGGCCCTGCGCATCGCCCTGCGCGACGCCGCGACCCGCGACTTCATCCGCGGCGAGCTGCGCGACCTGCTCGAGGAGCTGGAGCGCAAGGGCGTCGAGCGACATGACGGCGGCCCGGACGGACGGCTCGACTCCCCGCGCGAGCGCTGAGCGCGGCGCACACCCGGCGGGGTACCGCATTCGGAGCCGTGCCACGGCCGATCTACCATGGGCCAATGGCCTCGACCCACCCCACGATCACCGACGAGCAGCTGCGTGACGCGCTGAGCACCGTCATCGACCCCGAGATCCGTCGCCCGATCACCGAGCTCGGCATGGTCGAGACGGCCGCGGTCGACGCCGACGGCCTCGCCTCCGCGACCATCCTGCTGACCGTCTCGGGGTGCCCGATGAAGGACACCCTGACGACCGACACGACCACGGCGCTCGCCGCCATCGAGGGCGTCACCGACGTCAAGGTCACGCTCGGGGTGATGAACGACGAGCAGCGTGCCGAGCTCAAGACCCACCTGCGCGGTGGCCAGGCGGAGAAGGAGATCCCCTTCGCCAAGCCCGGCTCGCTGACGCGCGTCTACGCGATCGCCTCCGGCAAGGGCGGCGTCGGCAAGTCCTCGATCACCGCCAACCTCGCCGCCGCGCTCGCCGCCGAGGGCCTCAAGGTGGGTGTCGTCGACGCGGACATCTACGGGTTCTCCATCCCGCGCATGCTCGGCGTGACGCACGCCCCGACGCAGGTCGACGACATGATCCTGCCGCCCATCGCCTCGGACGTGAAGGTCATCTCGATCGGCATGTTCGTCCCCGGCAACCAGCCGGTCGTCTGGCGCGGCCCGATGCTGCACCGCGCGCTGCAGCAGTTCCTCGGCGACGTCTTCTGGGGCGACCTCGACGTCCTCCTGCTCGACCTGCCGCCGGGCACGGGTGACATCGCCATCTCGATCGCGCAGCTCATCCCCAACAGCGAGATCCTCGTCGTGACGACCCCGCAGCAGGCCGCCGCCGAGGTCGCCGAGCGCGCCGGGTCCATCGCCATGCAGACCCACCAGCGCCTCGTCGGCGTCATCGAGAACATGTCCTGGCTCGAGCTGCCCGACGGCTCGCGCCAGGAGCTCTTCGGCTCCGGTGGCGGCCAGGCCGTCGCCGACTCGCTGACCCGGACCGTCGGCGCCGACGTCCCCCTCCTCGGCCAGATCCCGCTCGACGTCTCGCTGCGCGAGGGCTCCGACAACGGCGAGCCGACCGTGCTGTCCAACCCCGACGGCCCCGCGGCGGTGGCGCTGCGCGGGATCGCCCGCGGTCTGGCGACCCGCTCCCGCGGCCTCGCCGGCCGCAGCCTCGGCCTGACCCCGATGGGTCGCTGACACCCGGCAGCACGACGAAGGGGGCGAGGAGACCGGGTCTCCTCGCCCCCTTCCCTCTGCATTGCCTTAGGGGAATGCACGCGAACGGTCGAGAACCCTGCATTGCCCTAGGGGAATGCAGACGAACGGTCGATCAGGTCGCGTCGCGGTCCCAGGGGGTGCCGGTGGCGAGGGGCGCGGCCAGCCCCGCGCGCGGTTCGGCGGTCGCCGCGGGCTCGTCGTCGACCGAGAAGGCGTCGCGGGTCGAGAAGGCGTCGTCGAGCGGCTCGAGGAGGGCCTGCTTGACGATGCGTCGGGGGTCGTACTGGCGCGGGTCGTACTGGCGCCAGTCGAGGTCCTCGTACTCGGGCCCCATCTGCTCCTTGAGCTGGACCTTGGCGTCGTTGGCCATGCGCCGGGCCCTGACGACGAGGCGGGCCAGCTTGGCCGCGTACTCCGGCAGCTGCTTGGGTCCGAGGATGATGAAGGCGAGCAGGATGAGGACGAGGAACTCGGTCCCGTGCACGGGCATCGCTAGTTCTCCTTCGCGGCTTCGAGCGTCATCGACAGCTCCTGCTCGGAGCCGTCCCTGAGGACCTTGAGGGTGACCTCGTCGCCGACGGCCTTGGCCCTGATCCGCACGATCAGCTGCTCGAGGTCCGTGATGCGACGACCGTCGAGCTCGGTGATGACGTCGCCCGGCTCGATGCCCGCGCGGTCGGCGGGCCCGTCGGGGACGACGGCCGCGCCGGAGTCGACGTCGGCGTCCTCGAGGACCTTGGCGCCCTGGCCCGTGTAGCGACGGTCGAGGCTGACCCCGATGATCGGGTGCTCGGCCCTGCCGGTCGCGATCAGCTGGTCGACGGTGCGCACGACGACGTCGGAGGGGATCGCGAAACCGACGCCGATCGACCCGGTGGCCTGCTGCTGGCCGGGCACCTGGGCGATGGCGGTGTTCACCCCGATGACATGTCCCCGGTCGTCCAGGAGCGGCCCGCCGGAGTTGCCGGGGTTGATCGCGGCGTCGGTCTGGATCGCGGAGATGAAGGACTCGTCCCCCGCCTCCCCCGCGGTCACCGGCCGCTCGAGCGCGGAGACGATGCCGGCGGTGACCGTCGACCCCAGACCCAGCGGGGAGCCCACGGCGACGACCTCGTCGCCGACGACCACGTCCTCGGAGGTGCCGATCTCGAGGGCCTCCAGCCCGTCGGGGTCGACCTCGAGGACGGCCAGGTCGTAGGAGCTGTCGCGACCGACCACCTCGGCCGCCCGGCGGCTGCCGTCGGGCAGCTCGATGCTCACCTTGCCGGAGTCGCCGGCCGCAGCGACGACGTGGTTGTTGGTGACGACGTGCCCGCGGTCGTCGTAGACCCAGCCCGAGCCGGTCCCGCCGCCGCCCGCACCGCTGACGCGCACGGTCGCGACGCTCGGCACCGCGTCGGCCGCGATGTCGGCGACCGAGCCGTCGGCGCGCCGGGTCGGGTCGTCCCCGCGCGTGACGATCGTCGGTCCACCGCCACCCTCAGCCGCGAGGAGTCCGCCGCCGATGCCCCCGACGCCGCCGGCGAGCAGCGCGGCTGCCGCAGTCATCGCGAGCGCGCCACCCCAGCCGGGTCCGCGGCGAGGGGTTGCGGGCGCCTGCTGCGGGGACGCGAACGGGGCCGGCGCGGGCTGCTGGTGGGACGCGAAGCTCTCGTACGGCAGGTACGGACCCGGCTCGACGGGCTGCGTGCGGGGCCCCGGCTCCCCCGCGCCGGTGACCGGCACGGGTTCGGTGGGAGGCTGGCCGTCGGGACGCGGCTCCTCGCCGGGCTGCGGAGAGCTCATGGCCTTGATTGTGCCTTGTCGGACGAAGGGGGCGTCACAGGGTCCCGGTGACCGGTCGGGCCATCGGGAAGCCGGACCCGCCACGACGACGGCTCTCGGTCCGCGTCGTGGGCTTCGGGGCGCGGTGCTCGAGGCTCTCCCGCAGCAGGGCGCGGCCGCGGTGGATGCGGGAGCGGACGGTGCCGAGCTTGATGTCGAGCGCCTCGGCGACCTCGTCGTAGGTCAGCCCCTCGATGTCGCACAGCACGACCGCGGCGCGGAACTGCGGCGGCAGGGCGTCCAGGGCGCGCTGCACGTCGCCGTCGAGGTGGTGGGCGAGCACGATCTGCTCGGGGCTGGCCGTGCCGCTGTGGAGCCGGGCCGCGAACTCGTCGGTCAGGGCGTCGAAGCGGATGCGCTGCTTGCGCCGGGCCTTGTCGAGGAAGAGGTTGGTCGTGATGCGGTGCAGCCAGCCCTCGAAGGTGCCGGGTGTGTAGCCGTCAAGCGAGCGGAAGACCCGGAGGAAGACGTCGTGGGTGAGGTCCTCGGCGTCGTGGACGTCGCCGGTGAGGCGGTACGCGAGGCGGTAGACCCGCTCGCTGTGCTGCTCGACCACCTCGCCCCACGTCGGCGGGACCCATCCCTCGACGGGCGCGGGCGCGGTGCTGGCGGTCGCTTCGCTGGTCACCCACACCACTCTGGGCGCCCAACCTGAAGGAAGTCTGTGACGTCGTCCGCGACTAGGGTGGACTCCCATGACCGCTGCCCAGCTCACCAGCCTTGCCTATGCCGAGCAGTTCGTCCCCGAGGACGAGACCCTCGAGTCCGCCCGTCGCACGGGGACCGAGCTCGGCGCGGTGCCGATCGGCACGGGCGGGGGCGCCGCCCTTCGCCTCCTCGCGGCCGCGTCCGGGGCGCGGCACGTGGTCGAGATCGGGACCGGCGCGGGCACGTCCGGTCTGTGGCTCCTCGACGGGATGCCCGAGGACGGGGTGCTCACCTCGATCGAGATCGAGCCCGAGCACGTCATGCGGGCCAAGCGCTCCTTCACCGCCGCCGGCTACGCCGCGCACCGCACCCGCGTCATCACCGGCCGTGCGCTCGACGTGCTGCCGCGGATGAACGACGCGTCCTACGACCTCGTGCACATCGACGCCGACAAGGAGGGCTACCCGGCCTACGTCGAGCACGCCGTGCGGCTGCTGCGCCCCGGCGGGGTCCTCGCGATGGACAACATGCTCTGGCACGACAAGGTGGCCGACCCGGCCGCCCGGGACGCGACGACGGTGCTGCTGCGGGACCTCGGCAAGCAGCTGCGCGACGACGACCGGCTCGTCGTCAGCCTGCTGCCGGTGGGCGACGGCCTGCTGACGGCCGTCAAGCGCGCGGGCTGACGGCTCAGACGCTGCCGGGGCCGGGCCCGCGGCGGAACTGCGCCGGGCCCTCGGCGATGGCCACGACCTCGAAGGGCGTGATCTCGATCGGCGCGGAGCCGATGATCCTGGTGCCGGCCGAGTCCGGGGCGGTGGCCGTGAACTCCGCGCAGAAGTCGTCGCGGTCCTTGGCGGCGTCGAAGACGTAGGTGCCCTCGAACCACTCGCCCTCGCGCATGCGCCAGGTCTTGAAGGCCAGCCCGTCGAGGAACATGAAGCTGGCCATCGAGGTCCCGACGACATACTCCCGCAGTTGCTCGGCGACGTCACCGGGCGCCTCGGTCAGCGACCAGCGCACGGCGAGTCCGTATCCAGCGTTCATCAGATCCCCTCAGGCTGCTCCAGCCAGGTCAACAGTGTCCGGGCACCGTAACCAGTGGCGCCGACGCTCAGCAGACCCGTGTCATCATCCGAACGCCCGGGACCGGCGATGTCGAGGTGGGCCCAGCGGCGCTCCCCCACGAACTCCTGGAGGAAGAGGGCCGCGGTGACCGCACCGACCTTGCCCGGCGCGTTGTCGAGGTCGGCGACGTCGCTGCGCAGGTACGCGCGGTACTCCTCGTGCAGCGGCAGTCGCCAGTACGGCTCGCCGGTCGCCGCGCCGGCGGCCGACAGCTCCTCGGCGAGCGCGTCGTCCGGGGTGAAGAGGGCGGCCATGCTCCGCGCAAGCGCCACGCGCGCCGCGCCGGTGAGCGTCGCGACGTCGACGAGCACGTCGGGCTCGAGGTGGTCGTCCGCGTAGGCGAGCGCGTCGGCCAGCACGATGCGGCCCTCGGCGTCGGTGTTGGTCACCTCGACCGTGCGGCGCCCGCCGTACGGGGCGATGACATCGCTCGGCCGGTAGGAGGCCTCACCGAAGGCGTTCTCCGCCAAGGGCAGCAGGACGCTCAGGTGCACCGGCAGGTCGAGGCGGGCGACCGCGTCGATGACCGACAGGACGACCGCCGAGCCGGACATGTCGGTGCGCATCGAGACCATGCCCGCAGCGGGCTTGACGTTGATGCCACCGGTGTCGAACGTGATGCCCTTGCCGACGAGGACGACGTGCGGGGACTCCCCCTTCGTCCCGTGGGTGAGGCGCACCAGGCGCGGCGGACGCACCGAGCCGCCGCCCACGGCCAGCAGCCCGCCGAAACCCTCTGCGGCGAGCCGCTGCTCGTCCCACACCTCGATCTCGAGGCCACGCCGCTCGGCCACCTCACGGGCCCGCTCGACCATCCACTGCGGGTCCTTGAGGTTGGACGGCGTGTTGGCGAGGTTGCGCGCGACGAGGCTCGCGGAGGTCACGGCCACGACGTGGTCGACGTCGAGCGCGGCGCCGTCGGTGACGAGCACCGTCGCGGCCGCGGGCTGCAGGCCCGGCACGGGTCCCTCCGGGCCCCGTCTGGCGGAGCGGTACCCGCCGAGGACGAGGCCCTCGACGAGCGGGCGCAGGTCGTCGGCGGCGACCGCGACGACGACCCGGCCGAGGTCGGCACCGGCCCGTCCGGCGCGGGCACCCAGGCGTCGCAGCGCGTCCCGGTCCGCGGGGGTCGCCACCCCGGCCACCCGGGCGATGGAGCGGGAGGCGTCCGGCCGGATGAGCTCGACGAGGTCGTCGGCGTCGACGAGCAGGCCCGCTGCGCCGTCCGGCAGCGCGACGCCCGCGTCGGCGAGGGCGGACAGGTGGGCCGCGTCGACGACGAGGAGGTCGATCCCCCCTTCGCCCGTGGCGTCGGCGAGCGCTGCGGCGAGGTCCGGCGCGGTCGTCAGGTCGGTCGTGGGCGGGGACAGCAGATCGGTCTCGGGCACCCCCCGACCCTACCCACCCGGGCATGCGGGAGCCCCCGGGCGCTCGACGCCCGGGGGCTCCTCGTCGGGACTACTTCTGCAGGCCCTCGCAGTTGTCGATGGCCTCGCCGAGGGCGAGCACCTCGTCCGGCTTCATCTCGACGACGAGCCGGCCACCGCCCTCGAGCGGCATGCGCAGGACGATCCCGCGGCCCTCCTTGACGACCTCGAGAGGACCGTCCCCCGTGCGTGGCTTCATTGCCGCCATGTGCGTTCCCTTCGATCTCCACCGGTCGGAGCCTCACCCCGACCGGACGACGCCCTCGCGTCGACGCTGAGCGCCATTATCCACCTGTGGGCTGCCGGGCTCCTAATCAGGCCCCTTGCAGCACACCGCGGCCCGCCACGGGTCACGGCGGGGTGACGTGCCACGGCACGTACGGCAGCAGACCGCTGGACCAGGCGAGGACACCGGCCGCGAGCACCACGACGACCAGCGCGGCCCGGCGGCGCCAGTGCCGCACGACCCGGCCGCCGGACGAGGTGCGCACGACCACCGAGGCGAGCAGGGCGGCGAGGGGGAAGTCCAGCAGGAGGAAGCGCCACATGCTCGTGATCGGCCGCACGACCGCGAAGAGGTAGAGCGGGTAGACGAGCGCCCACATCCGCACCTCGATCGGGATCCACGCGCCGTGGCGACCGACGACGAGCGCGAGGTACGTCCCGACGAGCGCGACCATGACGATCACCGCGAGGAGCCCGCGCTGCTCCCAGGCCCAGCTGAACCAGAGGACGAAGGGGCCCTGGTCCGGGCGCTGCCCCCAGGCGGCCTGCACCTGGAAGAAGGCGTCCGGCAGCCCCGACAGGTACCCGACCGTGAGCGGCCAGGCGACGCCGGAGATCCCGGTCGCGAGCACCATGACCGCGATCCGGGTGCGGTCGTGGGCGAAGGGGGCCGAGCCGCTCTCCCGGTCCTCGCGCCAGCGCAGCCACAGGTGGGCGAGGACCGCGAGCCCGAGCGGCGCGGCGACGCCGCGGGTGAAGCCGAGCAGCAGGGCGATGGCGGCCACGGTGAGGTAGCGGCCGCGCATGAGCATGAGGAGGGCGCCGGCGATGAGCGCGGCCGCGAGGGCCTCGGTGTACGGCAGGAGCATGACGCCCGTGGCCGGGTAGAAGCACCAGAGGGCGGTCGCGACGAAGGCGAGCCGTTCGCGGGCCGGCTGGCTCGCGGCGTGCCCGGGGAAGCTCAGGACCTTCCACACCAGCACCGTCGCGGCGGCGCCGAGGGCGAGGTTGAGCACGACGGCCGACGCGGTGAAGCCCAGTCCCGTGAGCATGACCAGGCGCACGAGCGCCGGGAAGAGCGGGAAGAAGGCCCAGGCGCTGTAGGTGATCGAGCCCGTCTCCGGGTCGGCCGGCAGCGGGATCGGGTAGCCGTCGGTGACGATCCGTCGGTACCACTCGGTGTCCCACAGGCGGAACATGTCGGCCAGGCCCGGGTCGAGGTGGCCGACGCCGGCGGGCGACTGGTAGTAGCTCGCCGCGACCCAGATGCCGAGCAGCGCGACGGCCCGGCTCAGGGCGTAGATGACGAGCAGCGAGCGGACCGGGTGGGCCAGGGCGACCCGGGCCAGCTCGGAGCGGCCCGCGGAGGTGCGCCACCGGGCGGGGCGGGGGGCGCCCCCTTCGCCCGTGGTGGCGGGGTCAGTCGCGGGGCGGGTCGTCATGACGGCGCTGGACGTCCTCGAGCTCGGCGAGGCGCTGCTGGAGCCGGTCCAGGACGTCGTCCACCTGGTCCATCCGGTAACCCCGCAGTGCCGTGTCGAAACGGACGAGGTCGATGTCGGGCGCGGAGACCGGGTCCGACGGCAGACCGTGGTGCGGGGTCGAGCGGACCGGCTCGGCCATCGGGTCCGGGGTGAAGCGACCCGTGACGACGGCCGCGAGGGCGACGACGACGAGGAGCGCGACGAGGATGAAGAAGATCCAGACCACGGCTACTCCGGCTGCTTCGCCGGCTCGGGACGTACCCGGGCGGACTCGCGCACGAGGTACTCGACGGCCTCGGCGAGGTCATCGGTCACGTGGAGGCGGTCGATGTCCTCGGCGCTGATCATGCCCCCGTCGAGGACGGAGCCGCGCAGCCAGTCGATGAGCCCGCCCCAGTACGCGGTGCCGACGAGGATGATCGGGAAGCTCGTCACCTTGCCCGTCTGCGCGAGCGTCACGGCCTCGAAGACCTCGTCGAGGGTGCCGAAGCCGCCCGGGAGCACGACGAAGCCCTCGCTGTACTTGACGAACATCGTCTTGCGGGCGAAGAAGTAGCGGAAGTTGATGCCGAGGTCGCAGTAGGGGTTCAGACCGGCCTCGAAGGGCAGCTCGATGCCCAGGCCCACGCTCGTGCCGCCCGCCTCGCGGGCACCGCGGTTGGCGGCCTCCATGGCGCCGGGACCGCCACCGGTGATGACGGCGTAGCCGGCCTCGGCCACGAGGCGACCGAGCTCGATGCCCTGGACGTAGTCCGCGGAGCCGGGCGCGGTGCGCGCGCTGCCGAAGATGCTCACAGCCGGCCCGAGCTCGGCGAGCGCGCCGAAGCCCTCGACGAACTCGGCCTGGATGCGCATGACGCGCCAGGGGTCGGTGTGCAGCCAGTCGGCGTGGCCGCGGTCGTCCAGCAGCCGCTGGTCGGTCGTCGACTTGGGCACCTGACGGCCGCGCATGACGACGGGCCCCTTGTGGTACCACCGGTCGCTGGCGGGCTGCTTCCCCTGATCCGTCACGGTCGCGACCCTACGCGAGCCAGCGGAGCACGGCCGCCTCCGCCGTCGTGATCTGCTCGACGGGGCAGCGCTCCTCGTCGTGGTGGGCGAGGTTGGGGTCACCCGGCCCGAAGTTGACCGCTGGGATGCCGAGCGCGCTGAACCGCGCGACGTCGGTCCAGCCCTCCTTGGGCCCGACGGGCACGTCGAGCGCGGCGACGAAGGCCTGCGCGGCCGGCAGGTCGAGCCCGGGACGCGCCCCCTCCGCGACGTCGCGCAGGTGCAGCTCGCGCCCGGGCAGGACGGTCTGCACGTAGGCGAGGGCGGCCTCGGCGTCCTTGTCCGGTGAGAAGCGGTAGTTGACCAGGACGCTGCACGAGTCCGGGATGACGTTGCCGGCGATGCCACCGGAGATGCCGACGGCCTGCAGGGCCTCGTGGTAGTCGAGGCCGTCGACGGTCACGGTCTGCTCCTCGTGCGCGGCGAGCGCGGCGAGGACCTCGTGGGCGTCGTGGATCGCGTTGTGGCCGTTCCACGGGCGGGCCGAGTGCGCGGCGATCCCCTTGGTGACGACCTCGACCCGCATGGTCCCCTTGCACCCTCCCTCGACCATGGCGTTGGTCGGCTCGAGGAGGACGGCGAAGTCTGCGGCGAGCAGCTGCGGGTCGGACTCCGCGAGCAGCTGCAGACCGTTGTACACCGCGTCGACCTCCTCGGCCTCGTAGAAGAGGAAGGTGACGTCGCGGCTCGGCTCCTCGACGAGGGCGGCCTTGAGCTGGACGGCGACGCCGCCCTTCATGTCCACGGTCCCGCGGCCCCAGAGGACGTCGACACCGCCGACGCTCTCGCGGCGGGTCGGCAGGTTGGCCGGGTCGCTCGTCAGCGGCACGGTGTCGATGTGCCCGGCGAGCACGACCCGCTCGTCGCGGTCGAGGTCGGTGCGCGCGATGACGGTGTTGCCCCGGCGGATCACCTCGAGATGACGAAGGGGGGTCAGCGCCGCCTCGATCGCGTCGGCGATCGCGGCCTCGTCGTGGCTGACGGACTCGATGTCGCACAGCTGCTGGGTGAGGGTGACGACGTCGGCGGTGAGATCCAGGCTCGGCATGGTCGCCAGCCTAGGCACCCGGGGTCGTCTCCGTCCCTTCGGTCCTGACTCGTCCCGTGGATCACCTGCCGCGTGCACCCCGGCGTCAGAGCGACCCTGCTCCGGAGCCGACCAGCCATCCAAGGTACGAGTCAGGGGTGAAGTGCCGGGCGAACCTCGATACCCGTGGCCGTCCACAGGGCCGACCCCCGGCGGTGCGCTGCCCACAGGTCCACGACGGCGACGTCACGCGCGTGGCGTCGGACCCACGATGGGCCATGGACGAAGAACGCCACGACGACCCTCTGATCATCGATGACTCCGGCGACCAGGTGATCTGCCCCGTGCCGTGTGCGACCTGCGACGAGCTCGGCCCGGGCGGGTGCGAGGACTGCTTGGACTGCCTCCTGTGGCCAGAGCTGCCTCCACCTCGAGATCGGTCCTACCCAGACCTGCCCGGCCGCACGTCGCCTCTGCGCACGCAGGCCCTGCAGGCCCGACGGACCGCACTCGACATCGGGGCCCGGATCGGCCTCGTCAGCCGACGGCACCGGCGGCTGGAGCGCCTGAGCCAGCGCGCGCTGGCCGACGCCCTGGGCTGGAGCCAGCCGAGCCTCAATCGAGCCGAGCGCCACGGCGCCAGTCTGAGCGTGCACAAGATCGAGAGCCTGCTGCGGCACGCCGGGTTCCGTCTGGCGATCGTGCCGGTCGGCACGGACACCGAGCCGGGGCACGGCGAGGATCCGGACGAGACGTGGGGCACCGTGGAGCTGTTGGCCCGCGACGCCCGGGGTCGGCGGCTCCCGCCGCACGGCGAGGTCACCTGGAACAGCGAGAGCGACCGCGGTCTGGTCCCCGGCGACGTCGAGCAGGAGCCCGAGTGGACCTGGCGGCGGCCGCGGTGAGGGTTTCGTAGGATTCGCCCCATGACGACGACGCGCGCAGCCTGGGGCCACGGAGTGGCCACCGTGACGACCGACGGCACCATCCTCGACACCTGGTACCCCGAGCCGGTCCTCGGGGAGGCACCGGAGGCCACGCAGGTCCCGCCGGAGCTGCTCTCCCTCGCCGGCGAGGACGAGGCCCGCGGTGTGCGCACCGAGGTCGTCACCGTCGCCATCGACCTCGACGCCGCCCCCGAGGGTGCGTCCGACGCCTACCTGCGCCTGCACCTGCTCTCGCACCGGCTCGTCGCGCCCAACACGATCAACCTCGACGGCCTCTTCGGCCAGCTGAGCAATGTCGTGTGGACCAACCACGGCCCGTGCGCGGTCGAGGGTTTCGAGTCCACTCGTGCCCGCCTGCGCGCCCGCGGCCCGGTCCAGGTGAGCAGCATCGACAAGTTCCCCCGGCTCACCGACTACGTCACGCCCTCCGGCGTGCGCATCGGCGACGCCGACCGGGTGCGCCTCGGCGCGCACCTCGCGTCCGGCACGACGGTCATGCACGAGGGCTTCGTCAACTTCAACGCCGGCACGCTCGGCACTTCCATGGTCGAGGGCCGGATCAGCCAGGGCGTCGTCGTCGGCGACGGCTCCGACATCGGTGGCGGTGCGTCGACGATGGGCACCCTCTCGGGCGGCGGCACCCAGCGCGTCTCGATCGGTGAGCGCTGCCTCGTCGGCGCCGAGGCCGGTGTGGGCATCGCCCTCGGCGACGACTGCGTCGTCGAGGCCGGTCTGTACGTCACGGCGGGCACCAAGGTCACGCTGCCCGACGGCTCGGTCGTCAAGGCCGCCGAGCTCTCCGGCCGCGACGGCCTGCTCTTCGTGCGCAACTCGGTCACCGGCACCGTCGAGGCCCGTGACCGCACGGGCCACGGCATCGCGCTCAACGACGCGCTGCACGCCAACGACTGACGGTGGCCCGGACCGCGCACCCACCGCTGGACGAGGACCGAGCCCCCCGGTGGCCGGTCGTCGTCGCGGCCGTATGCGTCCTCGCCCTGCTGGCGGGGGTCGGCGCCTGGTACGCCCGGGACCGGATCGGCCTCTTCCTCGGTGAGCAGTGCCGCGCGACCGCGCTCGAGCAGAGCGTGAGCTTCGCGCCGGACCAGATGCACCACGCGAGCACGATCGTGCTGCTCGGCGTCAAGCGCGGCCTGCCCGCGCGCGCCGGCACGATCGGCGTCGCGACCGCGATCCAGGAGAGCAAGCTGCGCAACCTCTCCTACGGCGACCGCGACTCGGTCGGCCTCTTCCAGCAGCGGCCCAGCCAGGGCTGGGGGACGCCGGAGCAGCTGCAGGACCCGGTGTACGCCACCACCGCCTTCTACGACGCGCTCGTCAAGGTCGACGGCTGGGAGGGCATGGTCATCACCGAGATCGCCCAGGAGGTCCAGCGCAGCGGGTACCCGCAGGCCTACGCGGACCACGAGCACGAGGGCCGCACCATCGCCTCGGCGATGAGCGGCCACTCCCCCGAGGGCTTCGTCTGCCGCCTCGACGGACCGACGGCCGCGGGGCGTCCCGACACCTTCATCCGGGCCCTGTCCGAGGAGACCGGTCAGAGCGGCACCGCCGACGGCCGGACGGTCACGATCGCCGCGACCGACGAGCGCCATGCCTGGGCGGTCGGCGCCTGGTCGGTCGGTCAGGCCAAGGCCCGCAACGTCGTGAGCGTGCAGGTCGGTGCCCGCACGTGGACCCGAGGTGCCGGCGAGGACGCCATGGGGTGGTCGGACGCCGACGAGCCCGTCCCTGCCGGGCGTGTCGTCGTCCGCCTCCACGAGGGCTGAGCGGGTCCGCACGCGCGTCGGCCCCCTTCGCCCGAAGACGAAGGGGGCCGGACGCGCGCCGACAAAGGTCAGCGCTTGTCGATGCCGAGGTAGTCGCGCTCGGTGGGGCCGGTGTAGATCTGGCGCGGACGGCCGATCTTGGTGTCCTTGTCCTCGATCATCTCGCGCCACTGGGCGATCCAGCCCGGGAGGCGGCCGATGGCGAAGAGGACGGTGAACATCTTCGGCTGGAAGCCCATGGCCGTGTAGATCAGGCCGGTGTAGAAGTCCACGTTCGGGTAGAGCTTGCGCTCGACGAAGTAGTCGTCGGCGAGGGCGATCTCCTCGAGCTTCATGGCGATCTCGAGCTGCTCGTTGCCGCCCATCTTCTCGAGGATGGTGTGCGCGGTGTCCTTGACGATGGCCGCGCGCGGGTCGTAGCTCTTGTAGACCCGGTGGCCGAAGCCCATGAGGCGGACGCCGTCCTCCTTGTTCTTCACCTTCTTCATGAAGTCCTCGGCGCCGTGGTCGGCCGCCTGGATCTGCTGGAGCATCTCGAGGACGGCCTGGTTGGCGCCACCGTGCAGCGGCCCGGAGAGGGCGTGGATGCCGGCGGAGACGGAGTTGAAGAGGTTGGCGTGGGCCGAGCCGACGAGGCGCACGGTCGAGGTCGAGCAGTTCTGCTCGTGGTCGGCGTGCAGGATGAACAGCTGGTCGAGCGCGCGCACGAGCTCGGGGTCGAGCTCGTAGGGCTCGGCCGGGAAGCCGAAGGTCATCCGCAGGAAGTTCTCGGTGAGGCTCAGCGAGTTGTCCGGGTACAGGAAGGGCTGCCCGACGCTCTTCTTGTGCGCGTACGCGGCGATCGTCGGCAGCTTCGCGAGGAGGCGGATCGTGGAGATCTCGACCTGCTCGGGGTCGAAGGGGTCGAGGCTGTCCTGGTAGAAGGTGCCCAGCGCGGAGACCGCGGAGGACAGCACCGGCATCGGGTGGGCGTCGCGCGGAAAGCCGTTGAAGAAGGCCTTGAGGTCCTCGTGGAGCATCGTGTGGCGCGAGATGCGCTCCTCGAAGGCACCCAGCTGGTCGGCCGTCGGCAGCTCGCCGTAGATCAGCAGGTAGGCGACCTCGACGAAGGTGGAGGACGCGGCGAGCTGGTCGATGGGGTACCCGCGGTAGCGCAGGATGCCGGCGTCGCCGTCGATGTAGGTGATGTCGCTCTTGCAGGAGGCGGTGTTGACGAACCCGACGTCGAGCGTGACGTTGCCGGTCTCCTTGAGCAGGCTGGAGATGTTGTAGCCGTCATTGCCCTCGGAGGCCTCGACGAGCGGGAACGTCAGGTCCTTGCCCGCGGCGGAGAAGGTGGCGTCAGCGGTCATGAGGTATCTGCCCTTCGGTCGTGCCGTGCCGCGGAGGCGATGGCCCCGGGCATGCGGTTTCACGTCCGAAACTACCCCAGCGACGGCACGCGCCACCACGCGGGGTGCGGGGTCAGGCGGAGAGCCGCGCCGCGGCGGCGGCGATGCGCTCGTCGCTCGCGGAGAGGGCCACGCGCACGTGCTCGGCGCCGGCGACGCCGTAGAAGTCGCCGGGGGCGACGAGGATCCCGCGCGCCGCGAGCCGGTCGACGGTCGTGCGGCTCGGCTCCCCAGCGGTCGCCCAGAGGTAGAGGCCCGCCTGGGAGTCGTCGATGCGCAGGCCGGCGGCCTCCAGCGCCGGCCGCAGGACCGCGCGCCGGGCCCGGTAGCGCTCCCGCTGCTGCGCCACGTGCTCGTCGTCGCGGACGGCGGCGAGCAGGGCCCGCTGCACGGGCCAGGGCACGATCATGCCGGCGTGCTTGCGCACCTCGGTGAGCCGGCGCACCAGCGTCGGGTCGCCGGCGACGAAGGCCGCCCGGTAGCCCGCGAGGTTGGACTGCTTGGAGGTCGAGTACACGGCGAGCAGCCCCTCGTGGGAGCCGCCCGTGACCCGCGGGTCGAGCAGGCTGGGCGTCGTCGGCAGCTGCGCGTAGGACTGCCCGCGCTCGGCCTCGGAGCGCCAGTCGAGCTCGGCGTAGCACTCGTCGGAGGCGACGACGACCCCGCGCTCGCGGGCCCACGCGACGACCTTGGCCAGGTGCTCGACGCCGAGGACCTTGCCGGTCGGGTTGCTCGGGGAGTTGAGCCACAGCAGCCGGGGTGCGGTGGCCGGCGTCGTGGGCCCGAAGGCCGTCGTGGCGTCCGCGGCGAAGGGGGTCGCCCCCGCGATCCGCGCCCCCACGTCGTACGTCGGGTAGGCCACGCGGGGGAAGCCGACGACGTCCCCCTGCCCCAGCCCGAGGAGGGTGGGCAGCCAGGCGACGAGCTCCTTGGAGCCGACCGTCGGCAGGACCCCGTCCGGGTCGACGTCCGGGGCGCCGCGGCGCCGGCCGAACCAGGCCGCGATGCCCTCGCGCAGGTCGGGCGTGCCCCAGGTCTGCGGGTAGCCGGGGGCGTCGGCGGCGTCCCGCAGCGCCTGCTGGACGACCTGTGGCGTGGGGTCGACGGGCGTGCCGACCGACAGGTCGACGATGCCCTCGCCCTGCGCGGGGTCGTCGGAGGAAAAGGCTCTCGCCCGCTCCTTGGCAGGAGCGAGCGAGTCCCAGGGGAAGTCGGGCAGGGACTTCACGAGTCCTCACGCTGCGTCATTCGGAGTGCTCCTGCGGAGGCAGCGCCGCGACGATCGGGTGGTCCTTGTCGATCATGCCCATCTTGGCCGCGCCACCCGGGCTGCCGAGGTCGTCGAAGAACTCGACGTTGGCCTTGTAGAAGTCGGCCCACTCCTCGGGGGTGTCGTCCTCGTAGTAGATGGCCTCGACGGGGCACACCGGCTCGCAGGCGCCGCAGTCGACGCACTCGTCGGGGTGGATGTAGAGACTGCGCTTGCCCTCGTAGATGCAGTCGACGGGGCACTCCTCGATGCAGGCCTTGTCCTTGAGGTCCACACACGGCTGCGCGATCACGTACGTCATGCCCGACATACTATGTCGCCCCATGAGCGATCTCATGGTGGGTCTCACCACAGGGACGCGCGTCGCGGTCCGCACCCGGATCGATCCCGTGCCCGAGCACGGTCCCACGCTCACGGACACGGTCGGTGAGCTCCTCTCGCTCGACGACGACCGGGTGCTCATCGCCACCCGCAGCGGGGAGGTCACGCTCCGGCGCGAGCTCGTCGTCGCCGCCCGGGCCATCCCGCCCAGGCCCGTGCGCCGCGGCGCCCCGCACCGCGCCATCACGATCGAGGACCTGCACCTCGTCATGACCAAGGGCCAGCCGGGGCTCGAGGAGACGTGGCTCGGGACGAAGGGGGCCGGCTGGCTCCTGCGCGCCGGCGCCGGCTGGACGGGCCGCTCCAACTCGACCCTGCCCGTGGGCGACCCCGGTCTGCCGCTGCCGCGGGCCGTCGACGCCGTCGAGGACTGGTACCGCGAGCGGGACCTCACGCCGCTCGTCATGCTGCCCCGGCCGACGGGCGTGGCGACGCAGGAGGACCCGCTCGGCGCGCTGCTCTCGAGCGAGGCTGGCTCGAGGGCCACCGGACCGACGTCCTGACGGGCAGGACGCAGACGCTGGTGGGTGCGGCGGTCGCACCCGCCGGGCTCACCATCGCCGCGGGCGCGCACCCGGACGAGGACTGGTTCGCCGGCGGGTCACCGCGCCTGCGAGACCACCTCGACGCGGCGCGCGCGGTCCTCGCGCGGCCGCCGCGACAGGTCTTCCTCACCGCGCGCGACGCCGACGGACCGGCCGGGGTCGTACGGGTCTCGCTCGACGACGGCTGGGCGGGTCTCCACGGCCTGCACGTCCCCCCTTCGCACCGCGGTCGCGGCATCGGCCGCTGGCTCACGGTCGCCGCCGCCCGCGCGGCTCTCGACGCCGGCGCGAGCCTGACCTACCTCCAGGTCGAGCCGGGCAACGAGCCCGCCCAGCGCCTCTACCGCGGCCTCGGCCTGACGACGCACCACGAGTACGTCTACCTCGCCCGGCGCTGAGCGAGCGCCGACTCCTCCGGCCCGTGCGCGCGCACGTCCACCGCGTCGCCGGTGACTGCCTCACCACCGACCGCGAGCGCTGCGTGGTAGCCGGGCAGGGGCGCCTGCAGGCCGACCACCCGGACGCCGGCCGGGGAGCGTGCGCCCGTGGCCTTGAAGGTCGCCTCCTGCACGACCCACGCGGCGATGTCCCCTCCGCGGGAGCCGGACTCGACGTCGACGCCCACCGGCACGGGCGCGGTGGCGACGAGGACGAGCGGCCCGGCGTGCGCGACGCTCGCGTGCACCCCGTCGACGATCGGGCGACCGTGCGGCCCGCCGCAGTCGGTGCAGGTGCGGTCGACGACCACGGCGCGCGGGTCAACCCCGGTCGCCGCCCCCACCGCGACCCGCAGCAGCCAGGCTCCGACGACGAAGCGCCCCAGGTCCGCGGGCCGGGCGATGCCGGCGGCCCGGGACGCCTCGAGCGGGTCGAGGAGCGGCAGGAGGTCCAGGTCCATCGCCCGCAGGTCCGACCACCAGGTGTCCACGACGTGGGTGTGCATGTGAGGTCCTGACGTCGACGGTTGTACGCTCGCCCTGAGTACTAAGGATAGGCACACCAACATGACCCTCACAGCGACGCTCACCGAGACGGCCGCCCCGGCTCCCGAGCGCGTCCGGGGCCGGTCGGCGGTTCCCTTCGTCCACCCCGGGTCGACCGGTCCGGCGCTGCTCGACGGCGCCCGGGTGCTGACGCACGCCGACCTCGCCGCGCGCGTCCAGGCGCTCGCCGACCGGCTGCCCGACGTCGCCACCGGTCGGCGCCTCGTCCACCTCCACCCGACCCGCGACGTGCCGGGCGTCGTCGCCCACCTGGCGGTGCTCGCGGCCGGCCACGTCGCACTCGTCACCGGCCCGGGCGGGGAGTCGGTGACCGAGCGGTTCGCCCCGGACGTGCGGCTCGTCGGCGAGCGCGTCGAGGCCCTCTCGACCGAGCCCCAGCACCTGCTGCACCCCGACCTCGCGCTGCTGCTGTCGACCTCCGGCAGCACCGGCAGCCCCAAGCTCGTGCGCCTCTCGCACGACAACCTCACGAGCAACGCGGCCGCGATCGCCGAGGGCCTCGCCCTGCAGGCGGGCGACCGCGCGATCACCTCGCTCCCCCTGCACTACTGCTACGGCCTGTCGGTCCTGCACAGCACGCTGCTCGCCGGCGGCAGCCTCGTCGTCACCGAGCGCTCCGTGACGGACGACGAGTTCTGGAGGCTGCAGGCCGAGCACGGCGTCAGCGTCCTCGCGGGGGTGCCGCACACCTTCGACCTCGTCGACGCGCGCCTGCGCGCCGGGACGCCCGCGCTGCGTCTCGTCACCCAGGCCGGCGGTGCGCTGGGCGCCGAGCGGGTGCGCGAGCTCGCGACGCTCGGTCGCCGGCAGGGCTGGGAGCTCGCGGTCATGTACGGCCAGACCGAGGCGACCGCGCGCATGGCGATCCAGCGCGGCGCCGAGGTCCTCGAGCACCCCGACGCCGTCGGGCGGGCGATCGCCGGGTCGGACTTCCGTCTCGACCGCGACGTCCCCGGCGGCGGACCGGACGTCGGCGAACTCGTCTTCACCGGGCCCGGCGTCATGCTCGGCTATGCCGAGCACCCCGACGAGCTCGCCCTCGGCCGCATGGTCGCGGAGCTGCGCACCGGCGACCTCGGCCGGCTCGACGGCGGTCGCGTGCGGGTCATCGGGCGCCGCGACGAGATCGCCAAGGTCCTCGGGCTGCGCATCGACCTCGGACGGGTCGCCGCCGCCCTCGCCGACGCCGGCCACGAGGTGGTCGTCACCGCCGACGCCCGCCACCTGCTCGTCACCCTCGTCACGGACGAAGGGGGCGCCCCGGACCTCGTCCGCTCCGTCCGCGAGACCGCGGTCCGGGCCGCCGGCCTGGCCCCCGGGGCCGTCGTCGTCGACACAGTGAGCAACCTGCCCCGCCTCCCCAACGGCAAGACCGACCGGGCCGCCTGCCGCGAGCGCGCGCTCGCGGCGACGGGAGGCGAGGCCGTGCCGACGGGTGACCTCCTCGCCGCCACCGTGGCCGTGGTCGCGAGCGCCCTGCGGCGCGACGAGGTCGACCCGGACCGCTCCTTCGCCGACCTCGGCGGCGACTCCTACAGCCTCGTGCAGACGTCGGTGGCGCTCGAGCGGGTCCTCGGCCCCCTCCCCGACGGCTGGCACCGGGTCCCCCTTCGTGCTCTCGCGGCGCAGGCGCGCACCCCCGGCGACCTCGTGCGCTGGGCGGAGACCCCGGTCGTGCTGCGCGCGGTCGCCGCCCTCGCGATCTGCGCCAGCCACCTCGGGATCGTCGCCGTCCCCGGCGGCGCGCACACGCTCCTCGCGCTCGCCGGCTGGTCGCTCACCCGGTTCACCCTCGACGACCCCCGACCCGCCGAGCGGCGCCGCCGCGGGCTGCGCTCGATCGCCACCTTCGCGGTGCCGTCGATGGCCGTCGCGCTCTTCGGGCTGGCCACCGCCTCCGGCTACGGCTGGGAGAACGTGCTGCTCGTCAACTGGCTCGTCGGCGAGGTCGAGTGGGGTGCGCGGATCAACCTGTGGTTCATCGAGGCCCTGCTCGCCTGCACCGTCCTCGCGCTCGCGCTCGTCGCCGTGCCCGGGCTCGGCCGCCTCCACGTGCGCCACCCGTGGGCGTGGAGCATGGCCCTCGCGGCGATCGCCCTGGTCCCCCGATGGATCCTCGTCCCGGAGTCGACCGGCGCGACGCGCGGCCTGCCCGGGTCCGTCCTGTGGCTCTTCGCCCTCGGCATGGCCCTCGGCGCGGCCCGCACCCACCGCCAGCGGCTGGCGACCCTGGCGCTCACCGCGGTCGGGATGTGGGACTTCTTCGTCGAGCCCAGCCGCGGCCTCACGGTGCTCGTCGCGATCGTCGTCCTCGCCCTCGTCCCGCGCGTCCCGCTGCCGCGACCGCTCGTGCTGCCCCTCGGGCTCGTCGCCGCCGCGTCGCTGCACATCTACCTGGTCCAGTGGCAGGTCTTCCGGGTCGTCGACGACCCGTGGGCCGCCCTCATCGCCTCCCTCGCGCTGGGAGTCGCCTTGTGGTGGCTCCTGCAGCGCCCGACCCTCGCCCTGGCCGACCTGGCCACCCGGCACCGACGTCCCACCCCCGCCCCGACCGGCCCCCGGGCCGGGACCGCCTGATCGATCGGAGACCCCTCGATGATGACCCGACGCACCCTCATGGTGAGCGCCCTCGGCGCGTCCGTCCTCGCCCTCGCCGCCTGCGGCGGCGCGGACGGCCCGGCGACCGACCCGGACGCGCTGCAGATCTACTCCAGCCAGCACGACAACCTCACCAAGGCGTGGGCGGACGGCTTCACGCAGAAGACCGGCATCAAGACCCAGGTCCGCCCCGGCAAGGACTCCTCGATGGGCCACCAGATCGTGCGAGAGGGCGCGAAGTCCCCCGCCGACGTCTTCCTCACCGAGAACAGCCCCGCGATGACCCTCGTGGAGGACAGCAAGCTGCTCGCCCCGATCGACGCCAAGACCCTGGAGCAGGTCCCGGAGAACCGGCGCCCCTCGAGCGGCGACTGGACCAGTGTCGCCGCCCGCTCCACGGTCCTCGTCTACAACCCGGACAAGGTCTCGGAGAAGGACCTGCCGGCCTCCCTCATGGACCTGCAGGACCCGAGGTACAAGGACCAGTGGGGCGCGGGCGCCACCGGCGCCGACTTCCAGGCCATCGTCGCCGGGATGCTCGCCGACCAGGGCGAGGACAAGACGAAGAGCTGGCTCGAGGGCATGAAGACCAATGCCCGGATCTACGAGAACAACATCGCGACGATGAAGGCGGTCAACGCCGGCGAGGTCCCGATGGGCGTCATCTACCACTACTACTGGTACCGCGACCAGGCCGAGACCAAGGAGGGCACGGCCAACACCAAGCTGCACTACTTCAAGCACGAGGACCCGGGCGCCTTCGTCAGCCTGTCCGCGGCCGGCGTGCTCAAGGGCGCCAAGCACCCCGACGAGGCGCAGCAGTTCGTCGACTACATTCTCTCGGACGAGGGCCAGCAGGTTCTCGAGACGAGCGGGTCCAAGGAGTACGCCGTCGCCGAGGGCGCCGACTCCGACCCCGACCTGCCCACGCTCGAGTCGCTCCAGGCACCCGCCGTCGACCCCTTCGACCTCGACTCCGAAAAGGTGACCCAGCTGATGACCGATGCCGGCCTCCTCTAGGCACCCGATGATGGCCGCGGCGATCATCGTCGCGGCCATCACCCTGCTCCCGATCGCCGTCGTCGCCGTCGACGGTCTCGGGAGCTCGCCCGCGGGCGCCATCGACTACCTGCTGCGGCCCCGCACGGCCGAGCTGCTCAGCAACACCCTCCTGCTCGTCCTGGTCACCGTCCCCGCGTGCATCCTCATCGGGGTCGGGGCCGCATGGCTCGTCGAGCGGACCGACCTCCCCTTCGCCGGGGTGTGGCGGGTCCTGCTCGGCGCCCCGCTCGCCGTGCCTGCCTTCGTCGCCGCGTACGCCTGGGTCTCCTTCCGCCCCGGGCTCGACGGGCTCGCGGGGGCCGCCCTGGTGACGACCGCCGCGTACTTCCCCTTCGTCTACCTGCCCGTCGCCGCGATCCTGCGCGACCTCGACGCCGCGCCCGAGGAGGACGCCCGCGCGCTCGGCGCGAGCCCGCTGGCCGCCTGGCGACGCACCGTCCTGCCGCGGCTGCGCCCGGCCATCAGCGGTGGCGGCCTCCTCGTCGGGCTGCACCTCCTCGCGGAGTTCGGCGTGCTCGAGATGATGCGCTACCCGACCTTCACCACCGCGATCCTCGTCCAGTACCAGGTGAGCTTCAGCAGCAACCAGGGCAGCCTGCTCGCGCTCGTCCTCGCCCTGCTGTGCGTCACCGTGCTCACCCTCGAGCACCTCGTGCGCGGCTCCGCCCGCACCTCGCGCGTCGGGCGCGGAGTGCACCGTCGCGGCACCCAGGTGCGCCTCGGACGCTGGGCGCCGCTGGCCTGCGTCGTCCTCGCCGGGCTCGTCCTGGTCGCCCTCGTCGTGCCGGTCACTCTCGTCGGCAGGTGGCTGCTCGCCCACCTCGCGGCACCCGCCGACGACCTCGGCATCCGGCCCTCGCTCCTGCTCACCACCGGCTCGACGATCTCCCTCGCGCTCGCCGCCGCGGTGCTCACGACGGTCATGGCCCTGCCCGGCGCGTGGCTGCTGAGCCGCCGCCGCTCCGGCTGGACACTCGTCCTCGAGCGGGTCACCTACGTCGCCAGCTCCCTCCCGGGCGTCGTCATCGCCCTGGCCCTGATCACCGTGTCGGTGAGCTACGTGCCGGGGATCTACCAGAGCCCGCTGCTCCTCGTCCTCGGCTACACGATCCTGTTCATCCCGCGCGCGATGGTCTCGCTGCGCGCGGGCCTGGCCGCCGCGCCGCCGGAGCTCGGCGAGGCCGCCCGCTCGCTCGGCTGCAGCCCCGCGGCGGCCTTTCGCCGCGTCGTGCTGCCACTCATCCTGCCGTCCGTCCTCACCGGCGCCGCGCTCGTCGCCATCGCGACCGCCACCGAGCTCACCGCGACGCTGCTGCTGTCACCGACCGGCACCTCGACCCTCGCCACCGCCTTCTGGGCCGCGAGCGACGAGTTCGACTACGCCGGGGCGGCCCCCTTCGCAGCGATGATGATCCTGCTGTCCGCCCCCCTGACCATCCTGATGCTCCGACAGAGTGGGATCGAAGAATGAGCACCGTCGACATCGCCGGCATCACCGTCGGGTACGGCTCCGAGCCGATCCTGCACGGGGTCGACCTCACCGTGCCGACCGGCACGACCACCGCCGTCCTCGGCGCCTCCGGCGGCGGCAAGACGACGCTGCTGCGCGTCATCGCCGGCTTCCTCACCCCGGACGCGGGCACCGTGCGCATCGGCGACCGGGTCGTCCACGGCCAGGGTCGCTCGGTGCCGCCCGAGCGCCGCGGCATCGGCTACGTGCGCCAGGACGGCGGGCTCTTCCCACACCTCGACGTCGCCGGCAACATCACCTTCGGCATGGACCGACCGGCCCGGCGACGCGGCGACCGCGTCGAGGAGCTGCTCGAGCTCGTCGGACTGCCCGCGAGCACCGCGACCCGTCGCCCCGACCAGCTCTCCGGTGGCCAGCAGCAGCGCGTGGCGCTCGCCCGGGCCCTGGCCCTGTCCCCGGCCGTCGTCCTGCTCGACGAGCCCTTCTCCTCGCTCGACACGGCACTGCGCGCCAGCACGCGCGAGGCGGTGGCCACCGCGCTCGCCGAGACCTCGGCGACCACGATCCTCGTGACGCACGACCAGCAGGAGGCGCTGTCCTTCGCCGACCGGGTCGCGATCATGCGCGACGGACGGTTCAGCCAGATCGGGACGCCTCGAGAGGTGTACGAGGCGCCCGTCGACGCCCGTGAGGCCGGCTTCCTCGGCGACGTCATGCGCCTGCCGGGCCACCCGGGCACCGGTGGTGTCACGTGCGCCCTCGGCGTCGTCACCGCGCGGGGCGAGGTCCCGGCTGCTCCCGAGGTCGACGTCGTCGTGCGGCCCGAGGACCTCACGCTCACCGACTCCCCGCGCTGCCCGCACGGCACCGTCCAGGACATCGGCTACCACGGGGCCCACGCTCTCGTGCGGGTCGCGCTGGCCGACGGCACGCTCGTCAGCGTGCGCGTGCCCGGCCGACGCGCCCCCGAGCCGGGCGAGCAGGTCCCGGTGAGCGTCGACGGGCCGGTGCTCGTCTACGCGCGGGACTGACGCGGGCGAGCCGCGAGCGTCAGGACCTGGTGCAGGTCACGTCGTCCTGCGGGATGTAGGTCGTGGTGAAGGTCGAGGTCTTGACCGTCCTGCCGCCCTCGACGAAGCTGCGCTTGACGTCGACGGTGAACCCCGGCGCCGGCGACTGGGGCACGCAGCCCTTGCTGTCGTCGGTGATCTTCTTCGGTGGGGTGATGTTGCGACGGGCGCTCTTGTCGGCCTTGACCTCGTCGTAGGGCTTGCGTCCGTGGAAGGTCACCGTCACCTCGTCCCCGTTGACCTGCGCCGTGATGAGGATGCCCGCGCCCGTGTCGTTGGTGAAGCGGTTGTCGACGTCCGGCCAGGAGATCGTCGCCTCGCGACCCTCGGGGTAGCGCGAGATGTAGAAGGAGTGCGGGTGGAACTCCTCGATCCGCGCGCCCGAGAAGAAGACCGCGTTGAAGAGCGTCGTGGACAGCTGCGAGATGCCGCCGCCGTAGTCGTTGGTCAGCCGCCCGGCGTTGATGACGCCCGCCTTCTGGTAGCCCCTGCCGGGCGTGCGCTCACCGAGCCGCTGATTCATCGAGAAGGTCTCGCCGGGTGCGACGTAGGCGCCGTTGAGCCGGCGGGCGGCGATCTTGATGTTGCTGGTGCGCACGGGGTTGTCGGGCAGGTACGTGGTGAAGGTGGAGATCTGCTCCTTCGGGAGCGTCTTCTTGGCCTCGGCGGTCGTGAGCTCGGGCTCGGACTCCTGCGAGTCGACCGTGACCGCGCGCTGGTCGCCGGACTTCGTCATCGCCCCGGCGACCTTCGCACCCAGGCCGTCCTCGCGCAGGGCCAGGCCGGTGCGCGAGGGGGTGACCGCGAACTGCGAGCCGCCGCGGTGCACGACTCCCGCGTCGACGGCCTCGCGGAAGTGCCCGGAGGCCGAGCCGGCGGCGAGCGTGCTCTCGGCGACCTTCTTCTCGTCCACGCTCGCGGAGAGCGTGCCGTCGGTGTCCTTGATCGAGACCGCGGCGGCGAGCGACTCGGCCGGGACGCCGAAGGAGATGTCCTTGTCGGCGCCCTTGCCCTGCGGGTCGGTCGTGCGCACGGTCACCGGCCCGGAGACGAGCGGGGCGAGGTCGTCCTCGACGAACCGGTCGATCTCGGCCTGGGAGAGCTTCGGGGCCGGGGCGCTCGTCGGCGCCTCGTGGGTGCGGGTCCGCGGCCAGCCGTCGGCGATCGCCTGCACGAGCTCCTCGCGCCGGACGGTCAGGCCGGGCCTGGAGGCGGTCTTGACGATCTTCGTGCCCTGCAGGCGCACCCTGCCCTCGACCGGCTTCTTGTCCAGGGCCTTGGTCTTGTCCTCGACGGCCGCGGAGAGCGCGTCCTCGTCGACCTCGACCTCGACCTCACGCTCGATGCCGCCGCGCACGTGGGCGAGCAGGTCGGCAGGGTTGAGGCTGAACCCGGTGAGCCCGGCGACGGACCCCTCGTAGTCGTAGGACAGGCCCGAGTCCGCGGGCGCGAGCTCGACCTGGGTCCCCGCGACGTCGACGACGACCGGCTCGGCCTCCTCGTCGGCCAGCTCGGCCTCGAGGGTCTGCTGCGCCTCGCTCGGGGTCCGGCCGCCGATGGCGACCCCGCCGACGCGGGTGTCGGCCGGAACCTTGTCGCCGAGGTACAGCGCCGCCGCCGCGTACAGCGCGGCGATGACGACGAGCACGAAGGCGCCGGCGAGCAGCCCACGGCCCCGCCCGGGACGGTCGAGCACGTCCTCGTCCGTCCAGTTCGCGTCCTGCGTCATGTGGTCACCTCGTGGTCGTGTAGCGGCTGCGGTAGTAGATCAGTGGGTCATCCCGGTGGGCGTCGGCGCGGCTCGCGACGACCTCCCCCACGACGATCGTGTGGTCCCCGGCGTCGTGCAGGCCGCTCGTGCGGCACTCCAGGGTGGCGAGTGCGTCGTCGACGAGCGCGACCCCGAGCTCGCCGCGGTGGTGCGGGATGCGGGTCAGCTGGCCGTGGAGCGGCCGCCCGCCGGTGCTCAGCCAGCTCGCGGCCGGTCGCCCGTCGCGCGGCATGATCGACACGCCCCAGATCCCGGCCTCGGTCACGGCCTCGTGCCAGCCGGTGTCCTTCTGGACGCAGACGAGCACGAGCGGCGGCTCGAGCGAGACGGAGGTGACGGAGTTGGCCGTCATCGCGTGGTCGTGACCGTCCTGCACGGTCGTCACGACGGTCACCCCGGTCGCGAAGTGCGCCATCGCGTGCCGCAGGCCCGTCGGTGCCAGCCCGCTCATCGGCGGACCACCAGCCCCGGGCGCGCGTCGGGGTCCGCGGGCACCGGTTCGCCGGTGCGCAGGTCGAGGCGGGCGTAGCCCTCGCGCCCGGGCAGCAGCGCGGCGATGTCGTTGGACAGCGCGTAGGTGCGCGCGGGGCCGAGCGTCACCTGCGTGCGGTGGTGCCGCAGGGCGGCGACCTGCCCGGCGACGGCGTCCGCGTCGACCACCGCGTGGGTCACGACCGCGTCGTCGACAACCGAAGGGGGGAAGTCCCCCGTCGGTTGCGTCCACCCGAGGTCGGCGAGCTGCGGGACCCCGACGAGGAGGTCGGCGAGGAGGCGACGGTCCTCCTGCGCCCACGAGCGCGGGGTGAAGGTCCCGAAGAGGGCCGGTCGCTCCCCCGCGTCCATCGTGGCGACGGCCCGTCGGGTCACCTCGTGGGTGCGGATGTGGTCCGGATGCGCGTAGCCTCCGTGCGCGTCGTAGGTGACGACGACGTCCGGGGCGACCCGGGCGATGACCTCGCCGACGGCCGCGAGGGCCTCCGCGTCGTCGGAGCGGACCCAGGCGCGCGGGTCGTCGGCGCTCGGGGTCCCGGCCATGCCGGAGTCGCGCCAGCGGGAGAGGCGACCGGCCTCCTGGTCCTCCCCGAGGACGGTGCTGCCGGCGCCGATCGCCGTCATGGCCCCACGCAGCTCGTCCCTGCGGAACTCGCCGAGCGTGTCCTCGTGGTCGGCATCCAGGTGGGCCAGCTCCGGCGGGATGATCTCGCCCTGCTCGCCGAGCGTGCAGGTGAGCACGTGGACGTCGTCGCCGACGGCGAGGTGGTGGGCGATGGCGACGCCGGTCGCGAGGGACTCGTCGTCGGGGTGCGCGTGGACGAAGAGCAGCCGCGCCGGCCGCCCGGTCACCACGACGGGCTCGGCGGCGGTCACTCGGAGACCCCGATGACCCCGATCTCGGGGACACCTCCGTACACGGGGTTGCCGATGAGCGCGGTGACCTCGGAGCCGGCCGCGTACGTCAGACGGCTCTGGCGAAGGGGGATGTACGCCCCGTCCTCGAGGAGCCCGGTGTCGATCTTCGCCCACGCGTCGGCGCGGTCCGCGGGGTCGCGGGTGCGGGCAGCCTTGTCCATGGCCCGGTTGACGTCCTTGTCGGCGAAGGCGCCGTAGTCGCGACCGACCGAGGTCCTGGACAGGTTGATCCGGTCGTCGAAGAGCGGCGGCAGCACGGTGCCCGCGGACGGGAAGTCGGGACCCCAGTTGGCCCAGATGACGTCATGCTCCTGCGCGACCTTGCGCTGACCGATCTGCGTGAAGTAGTCGTCGTCGAGGGCCTTGAGGGTGACGTCGAAGCCGGCGTCCTCCCACTGACCCTCGAGGCGCTTCATGGCGGCGTCGAGGTCGCCGCCGCGGTGGGCGACGCTGATCCTGACGGGCACCTTGACCTTGGCCTTCCTGAGCATCCGGCGGGCCTCGGCGGCGTCGCCGGCGGGCCCGCGGTCGAGCACGGTCTCGTGGGCGGACGGCAGCGCCGTGCCGAGCAGTGACCACGTCGGCGTACCGGTCGCGGCTCCGCGCTCCTGCGTGTAGGCCTCCCGGTCGGTCGCGGTGGCGAGGGCCCGGCGGACGGCCTGCTTCTTCAGCGACGTGCTCGTGGCGCTCACCGCGAGGTAGTCGACGAGCTGGCCGTCGACGTCGACCGACTGGGCCGTCTCGCCGGCCTCGTCGAGGGCCGGGGTGAGGGCGCTCGGGAGCGGGTCGAGCATGAGCGTGCGCCCGCCGTCGTCGCCCTCGACGATCGTCTCGAGCGCGTCCTTGGGCTCGACGCCCTCCTTGTGCAGGATCGTTGCCGGTCCGACACGACGCAGGGGGTCGCTCGCGCGGTCCCACTCGCGGTTGCGCACCCACGTGCCGCCGGAGCTCGGGGTCCAGCCGTCCTCGAGCTCGTAGGGGCCCGAGGAGAAAGCGTCGTAGCCGCCCTTGCCCTCGCGCGAGCGCTTGTACGGCGCGAACTCGGGCAGCGAGACGACCTCGTCGAAGTTGCCGACCGGCTCGGCGAGGTGGAAGACGACCGTGCGCGCGTCCTTGCACTCCACGGCGTCCTGGATCAGCTCCTTGGACCTCGCCGAGGTCCCGCCCGCCGCGATCGGCCCGCGGTAGGTCGACGTGCCGTCCGGCTTCTTGGGGATGTCGAGGTAGTTCAGTGCGTAGCCGCTGGAGGAGATCTTGGCGTCGAAGGAGCGGGCGACCCCGTACCGGACGTCCTGGCAGGTGATGGGTGAGCCGTCCTGCCAGGTCACGCCCTTGCGCAGGGTGAAGGTCCACGCCGACGCGTCCTTGTTGGGCAGGCCGGTGCTGCGGGCGAGGTCGCCGGTGAGCGTGCGCTGCCCGGCGAGGTCGGTCGCGGGCTCGTAGGCGGTGAGCGTGCGCATCCAGGTGCGCGAGGCGAAACCCGCGGCCTGGCGCGAGGTGATGCGCTGCGGGTCCCAGGCGTCCACCGGCCCCGCGGCGACGACGGTCAGCTGGTCCTTCGCGCCGCTCACCCTGCCCTCGGTGGACGTGGTGCTGGCCCGGGGGGCACCCCCTTCGTCGTCCGTGCACGCGGTCGCACCCACCACGAGGGTGAGTGCGACCGCGACGGCGGTGAGTCCTCTGCTGCGCCTCATCGGCGCTCCTCTCAGGAGTTGCGGGCCTTGGAGGCCGCGCGTGCGCGCAGGTTGGCGGCGAGCTCGACCTTGCGGATGCGGATCGCGTCCGGGGTGACCTCGACGCACTCGTCCTCGCGGCAGAACTCGAGTGACTGCTCGAGGCTGAGCTTGCGGGCGGGGACGACCTTCTCGAAGTTGTCGGCCGACGACGCGCGCACGTTCGTCAGCTTCTTCTCCTTGGTGATGTTGACGTCCATGTCGTCGGCGCGGGAGTTCTCACCGACGATCATCCCCTCGTACACCTCCGTGCCCGGCTCGGTGAAGAGCGAGCCGCGCTCCTGCAGGTTGACCATCGCGTACGCGGTGACCGGCCCGGAGCGGTCGGCGACGAGCGAGCCGGAGACGCGCGTGGTGATGGCGCCGAACCACGGCTCGTAGCCCTCGAAGATGTGGTGGGCGATGCCCGCGCCGCGGGTCTCGGTGAGGAACTCGGTGCGGAAGCCGATGAGACCGCGCGAGGGCACGAGGAACTCCATGCGGATCCAGCCGGTGCCGTGGTTGGTCATCTGCTCCATGCGGCCCTTGCGTGCGGCGAGGACCTGGGTGATCGCGCCGAGGTACTCCTCCGGCGTGTCGATCGTCAGGCGCTCGACGGGCTCGTGGACCTTGCCGTCGACCTCCTTGGTGACGACCTGCGGCTTGCCGACGGTCAGCTCGAAGCCCTCGCGACGCATCTGCTCGACGAGGATGGCCAGCGCGAGCTCACCACGGCCCTGGACCTCCCAGGCGTCCGGGCGCTCGGTCGGCAGCACGCGGAGCGAGACATTGCCGACGAGCTCCTTGTCGAGGCGGTCCTTGACCATGCGGGCGGTGACCTTGGTGCCCTTGGTCGGGCCGCGGCCGACGAGCGGCGAGGTGTTGGTGCCGAGGGTCAGCGAGATCGCCGGCTCGTCGACGGTGATGACCGGCAGCGGGATCGGGTTGTCGGCATCGGCGATCGTGTCGCCGATCATGATCTCCGGGATGCCGGCGATGGCGATGATGTCGCCGGGGCGCGCGGACCCCTGGTCGAGCGGCTTGCGCTCGAGGCCCTCGGTGATGAGCAGCTCGGTGATCTTGACCTTCTCGGTCGTGCCGTCGTGGCGGCACCACGTGACCTGCTGGCCCTTGCGCAGCTCGCCGTTGTGGACGCGCAGGAGGGCGAGCCGACCCAGGAAGTTGCTCGAGTCGAGGTTGGTGACGTGCGCCTGGAGCGGGGCATCGTCGTCGTAGGACGGCGCCGGGATCGTCTCCATGATCGTCTTGAAGAGCGGCTCGAGGTCGTCGTTGTCCGGCAGGGTGCCGTCCTCGGGGCGGTTGAGGCTCGCGGCGCCGTTCTTGCCGGAGGTGTAGACGATCGGGAAGTCGATCTGCTCCTCGTCGGCGTCGAGGTCCATGAAGAGCTCGTAGGCCTCGTCGACGACCTCGGCGATGCGGCTGTCGGGACGGTCGACCTTGTTGATCGCGAGGATGACGGGCATCTTCGCCGCGAGCGCCTTGCGCAGGACGAACCGGGTCTGGGGCAGCGGGCCCTCGGAGGCGTCGACGAGCAGGACGACCCCGTCGACCATCGACAGGCCGCGCTCGACCTCGCCGCCGAAGTCGGCGTGACCGGGGGTGTCGATGATGTTGATCGTGACGCCGTCGGGGGCGTCGTGGGCGGCCGCGGAGGGGCCGTTGTAGTGGATCGCCGTGTTCTTGGCGAGGATGGTGATGCCCTTCTCACGCTCGAGGTCACCGCTGTCCATCGCCCGCTCGTCGACGTGGTCGTGCTCGCCGAAGGCACCCCCCTGCCAGAGCATCTTGTCGACGAGGGTGGTCTTGCCGTGGTCGACGTGGGCGACGATGGCGACATTGCGGATGTCGCTGCGGGAAGTCATGGGCATGTCCGCGATTCTCTCAGCCGACCTCCCCATGCCCCAAATGGAAGGGGGGTGACCTTCCCTTCGTCGGTGGCGCCGAGGGTTTTCCCGCTGTCACCGCACGAGCTGCACCCCCGTGGTCTCACTCCGATAAAGGTGAGGGCGCAGACCCACATCGGCCGCAGGATGGGGTTAGGTTCCGCTCTACCCGGTGTGTCGTGGGCCACGTCCCCGTGCCCGGGCCAACCCCCCGGGAACCCTGCCCGGGCCGGACACGGAGCGAGGAACACCATGTCGATGAGGAAAGCAGCCCCGCTGGCCGCTCTCGCCGCCACCGCACTCACCCTGAGCGCGTGCGCGCAGAGCGACCGCGACGAGTCGGGCGACGGCGGTGGCGGTGGCGGCAGCAGCGCGGACGGCACCTTCACCTTCGGCGCCGCCGGCGCGCCCGAGGTCTTCGACCCCTTCTACGCCAGCGACGGCGAGACCTTCCGCGTGACCCGCCAGATCTTCGAGGGCCTCGTCGAGGTCAAGGAGGGCGGCTCCGAGATCGGGCCCGGCCTCGCCACCGAGTGGGAGCCGTCCGCGGACGGCACGACCTGGACCTTCACCCTGCGCGACGGCGTGAAGTTCACCGACGGGGAGACCTTCGACGCCGAGGCCGTCTGCGCCAACTTCGAGCGCATGGCCGACCAGAACGCGACCGCCCAGGCCGGCCCGGCCGAGTACTGGGCCTACTCGATGGAGGGCTTCGGCAAGGAGTCCCTCTACCGCAGCTGCTCCGCCAAGGACGCGCAGACCGTGGAGCTGAAGATCGCCCGCGCGACCTCGAAGTTCCCCGCGATGCTCTCGCTGTCCGCCTTCGCCATGCAGTCGCCGAAGGCGCTGGAGGAGGGCAAGGCCAACGAGGTCAAGAAGCAGGGCGAGGGCTTCGCCTACCCGGCGAACTCGAAGAACCCGGTCGGCACCGGCCCGTACACCTTCGGGAAGTACGACGAGGCGAACAAGACCGTCACCCTCGAGCGCAACGACGACTACTGGGGCGAGAAGGCGAAGAACGCCAAGGTCGTCTTCAACATCATCCCCAACGAGAGCACCCGCCGGCAGGAGCTCGAGGCCGACAGCATCAACGGCTACGACCTGCCCAACCCGGTGGACTGGAAGGGTCTGGAGGACGACGGCAACAAGGTCGAGATCCGCGACCCCTTCAACATCCTCTACGTCGCCTTCAACCCGGAGAAGAACCCTGCGCTGAAGGACCTCAAGGTCCGCCAGGCGCTCGACATGGCCGTCAACCGCGAGCAGCTCGTCAAGTCGCAGCTGCCCGAGGGCGCCTCCGCCGCGTCCCAGTTCATCCCCGACACCGTCGAGGGCTACAACAAGGACGTCGCGGTCACCGAGTACGACCCCGAGGGCGCCAAGAAGCTGCTCAAGGAGGCCGGCGAGGAGAACCTCGAGCTGACCTTCGCCTACCCGAGCGAGGTCACCCGCCCGTACATGCCCAACCCGCAGAAGATCCACGAGGCCATCCGCAAGGACTTCGAGGCGGTGGGCGTGAAGGTCAAGGTCGTCACCAAGCCGTGGAACGGCGGCTACCTCGACGGCGTCGACAACGGCCAGTTCGACGCGTGGCTGCTCGGGTGGACCGGTGACTACAACACCGCGGACAACTTCATCGGCACCTTCTTCGGCAACCTCAAGTCCAACGACTTCCACACCTCGGCGACGGACTTCGGTGCCGACCTGAGCAAGGAGCTCAAGGCCGCCGACACCACGGTGGACGAGGGTGAGCGGGCCTCGATGTACGAGGACCTCAACAAGAAGATCCACGACGAGTACGTCCCCGGCCTGCCGATCTCGCACTCCCCGCCGGCCATCGTCGTCAACGAGGACGTCGAGGGTCTGGTCGCCAGCCCGCTGACCGCCGAGCGCTTCTCCTCGGTCTCCGTCGGCGGCAAGTGACGCCCAACCGCAGGTGACCTCGTGACGGGGCCGCCTCGACCACCCGGTCGAGGCGGCCCCCGTCCGCGATCCACGTCAGGAGCGCATCCGTGCTGAGATTCATCATCCGCCGGCTCATGCAGCTGGTGCTCGTCGTCTTCGTCCTCTCGCTGCTGCTCTTCCTGTGGCTGCGGGCCCTGCCCGGCGGCATCGTCTCCGCGATGCTCGGCGAGCGGGCCACCCCGGAGAGCCGCGCCCGCCTCACCCACGAGCTCGGGCTCGACGAACCCATCTGGGTCCAGTACTGGACCTTCCTCAAGCGGGCGGTCACCGGGGACTTCGGCGTCTCCAACGGCGTCCAGCCGGGCAAGCCCGCGATGGAGCTGCTCCTCGACCGCTTCCCCGCGACGATCGAGCTGAGCGTGCTGGCCCTCGTGATCGCGATCGGCCTGGCCCTCCCCCTCGGCTACCTCGCCGCCAAGCGGCACGGCAGCATGCTCGACAACCTCAGCGTCGTCGGGTCGCTCGTCGGCGTCGCGGTCCCCGTCTTCTTCCTCGCCTTCCTGCTGCGCTACCTCTTCGCGCAGGAGCTGCACTGGCTCCCGGTCTCCGGCCGGCAGGAGGTCGACGCCACACGCGTCACGGGCTTCTTCGTCCTCGACGGCTTGCTCACCCGGGAGTGGGACGCCGCATGGGACGCGCTCAAGCACCTGCTGCTGCCGGCGATCGCCCTGGCCTCCATCCCCTTCGCCATGATCTTCCGGATCACCCGGGCCAGCGTGCTCGAGGTCCTCGACGAGGACTACGTGCGCACCGCCGAGTCCAAGGGCCTCACCCAGCGGGTCGTGCGCGGCCGCCACGTCATGCGCAACGCGCTGCTGCCGGTCATCACGGCCATCGGTCTGCAGATGGGCGGGCTGCTCGCCGGCGCCGTCCTCACCGAGTCGGTCTTCAACCTCGCCGGCATCGGTGACGCCCTGCGACAGGCCTTCAGCCTGCGCGACTACCCGGTCCTGCAGGTGCTCATCCTCGCGGCCGCGTGCACGTACGTGCTCGTCAACCTGCTCGTGGACATCCTCTACGCCGTCGTCGACCCCCGAGTGAGGACCCGATGAACTCCCGTCGCAAGCAACGCATCGACGCGCTCGCCGCGAGCAGCGGCACGACGACCGTCGCCGAGGCCGGGCACATCAAGGACACCGGCGGGGTCGGCCTGGTCGCCTCGGCGTGGCGACGGCTGCGCCGCAACCCGATCTTCCTCCTCGGCCTGGCCATCACGATCGCCTTCATCGTCCTGGCGGTCATCGCGCCGTGGATCGCACCGCACGACCCGGCCGACAACCCGCTCATCGACAAGGTCAGCCCGCAGTCCAACCCCATCCCCGGCCCGGAACCCGGCTACCCCCTGGGCGCCGACAGCTCCGGCCGCGACTTCCTCTCCCGGCTCATCGTGGGCAGCCGCCAGACGCTGATCGTCGGGGTCGCCGCGACCATCGGCGGGCTCGGCGGCGGGCTCGTCCTCGGCACCCTCTCGGGGGCCTTCGGCGGGGCGGTCGACGCCGTCATCATGCGCGTCGTCGACGTCATGCTCTCCATCCCGAGCCTGCTGCTCGCCTTCTCCATCGCGGCCATCGCCGCGCGGCCGAGCCAGTGGACGGTCATCATCGCCATCGCGGTCGTGCAGGTGCCGATCTTCGCCCGGCTCCTGCGGGGCTCGATGCTCGCGCAACGCAGCAAGGACCACGTCCTCGCGGCCCGCGCCCTCGGCGTCAGGCGTTCGGCGATCGTGCTGCGGCACATGCTGCCCAACTCGCTCGGGCCGGTCATCGTGCAGACGACGCTCGTGCTCGCGACCGCCATCATCGATGCCGCCGCGCTGTCCTACCTGGGCCTCGGGCTGCCCGACGACCGTGTCCCCGAGTGGGGGCAGATGCTCGGCACCTCCGAGACCTACTTCCAGGACCACCCGCACCTCGCCGTCTACCCCGCGCTGTGCATCATCGTCGTCGCGCTCGGGTTCACCCTCATGGGTGAGTCGCTGCGCGAGGCCCTCGACCCCAAGAGCCGGAGGTGAGCGGCATGGCGACCGCCTCGACCCACCGGGCCGCCGACGCGGCCTCTCCCCTGCTGTCCGTGCGCGACCTGTCGGTGACCTTCACCCGGCAGGGGGCCGAACCCTTCGTCGCCGTCGACGGCGTGAGCTTCGACGTCCAACCCGGCCAGACCATCGGCCTCGTCGGCGAGTCCGGCTGCGGCAAGTCCGTGACCTCGCTCGCGATCATGGGCCTGCTGCCCACCCGCGGCAACAAGGTCACCGGCACCGTCGAGCTCGAGGGGACCGACCTGCTGGGCCTGTCCGACAAGGAGATGCGCGCGCGCCGGGGTCGTGACGTCGGCATGATCTTCCAGGACCCGCAGTCCTCCCTCAACCCCGTCGTCCCCATCGGTCGGCAGGTCACCGAGGTCCTCGAGCGGCACAAGGGCATGTCCCGCAAGGAGGCGACGCCGCACGCCCGCGACATGCTCGCCAAGGTCGGCATCCCCGACCCGGACCGCCGGCTGCGGGACTACCCGCACCAGCTCTCCGGCGGGATGCGGCAGCGGGCGCTCATCGCCATGGCGCTGTCCTGCGAGCCGCGGCTGCTCATCGCCGACGAGCCGACGACCGCGCTCGACGTGACGATCCAGGCGCAGATCCTCGCGCTGCTGCGCGAGCTCGTCGAGGACACCGGCACGGCCCTGATCATGATCACGCACGACCTCGGGGTCGTGGCGGGGCTCTGCGACGAGATCAACGTCCTCTACGGCGGTCGGATCGTCGAGCGCGCGGAGCGCCACGCGCTCTTCGGCGAGCCCCGACACCCCTACACCGGTGGGCTGCTCGCCAGCGTGCCGAGCCTGGACGGCGAGCGCGGAGCACGGCTCGAGCCGGTCCCGGGGTCGGTGGCCGACAACCTGCCGTGGACGAGCGCCTGCGCCTTCGCCCCGCGCTGCTCGAGCGCGACCGACCACTGCCGGGAGGCGACGCCGGCGCTCGCCCTGAGCGGGTCCCGCGCCCTGCGCTGCTTCAACCCCCTCGCCGGCGAGCCCTCGCCCGCCGAGGGCGCGACGACCGAGGAGGTCCGATGACGACCACGACCGAGCCGCAGACCCCGTCCGGCACCGCGGCCCACGACGTCCTCGTCGACGTGCGCGGGCTCAAGGTGCACTACCCGATCACCAAGGGCGTCGTCTTCGACAAGGTGGTCGGCCACGTCTACGCGGTCGACGGCGTCGACCTGCAGATCCGCCGTGGCGAGACCTACGGCCTCGTCGGCGAGTCCGGCTGCGGCAAGTCCACGCTCGGCCGGGCGATCCTGCACCTCGAGCCGACGACCGACGGCACCGTGACCTTCGACGGCGAGCCGATCAGCACGCTCACGGGCGAGGACCTGCGCCGCCGGCGCAAGGACCTGCAGATGGTCTTCCAGGACCCGATGGGCAGCCTCGACCCGCGGCAGAGCGTCGAGGCGCTGCTCGTCGAGGGCATGAAGGCCCACGGCATCGTCAGCAACGCCAAGGAGGCGCAGCCGCGGCTGCGCCAGCTCCTCGCCGACGTCGGCCTGCCCCCCGCGGCGCTCAAGAAGTACCCCCACGAGTTCTCGGGGGGCCAGCGCCAGCGCATCGGCATCGCCCGGGCGCTGAGCGTCAACCCCGAGCTCATCGTCGCCGACGAGCCGGTCTCGGCCCTGGACGTGTCCGTGCAGGCGCAGGTCATCAACCTCATGTCGGACCTGCAGGACGAGTACGAGCTGACCTACCTCGTCATCGCCCACGACCTCGCCGTCGTGCGCCACATCTCCGACCGGGTCGGCGTCATGTACCTCGGCGGGATCGTCGAGGAGGCCCCGGCCGACGGCCTGTACGCCGCTCCCCTGCACCCCTACACGCGGGCGCTGCTGTCGGCCGTCCCCGTCCCGGACCCGGTCGTCGAGGACACGCGGGAGCAGATCCTCCTCACGGGCGACCTCCCCTCGCCGGCCAACCCGCCCACCGGCTGCCGCTTCCACACCCGCTGCCCCTGGCGGCAGGAGACGATGTGCGACACCGACCGGCCTCAGCTGCGCGTGGTCGAGATCCGCGGAGCCCTCGGGGACGACGCCGGCCCGGAGCACAAGGTCGCCTGCCACTGGGCCGAGCAGATCGCCTCCGGCGAGCTGCAGCCGCACGCGGTGACCGGCTCGGTGGACGAGACCGGGGCGCGCCTGGCCGCGGAGGCCGAGGCCGAGCGCATCACCGGGGACATCCCCTTCGCCTGACCGTCACCGCCCCGCACCACGACGAAGGGGGCGCCCCACCGGTGATCCGGCGGGGCGCCCCCTTCGCGCGTCCTGCGGTCGGCCTCAGGCGCCGGCCGTCGAGGTGTCCGGCGAGGCAGTGCCGGTGGCACCACCGGCCTGGCCGGCGACCACCGCGTCGGACTGGTCCACGAGGCCCTGCCCGGCGAAGAGACCACCGCCCTGCTGGTCGCTGACGTCCTCGGTCCGGACGATGACCCGCGGCTCGGCGAAGTGACAGCGCGAGAGGTGCTCTCCGTCACCGTCGCTGCGCAGCTCCAGCAGCGGGGTCTCCGTCGTGCAGATGTCCTGCGCCTTCCAGCAGCGGGTGTGGAAGTGGCAGGCCGAGGGCGGGTTGGCGGGTGACGGGACATCGCCCGAGAGGACGATCTGGTCACGCTGCCCACGCAGCGTCGGGTCCGGCACCGGCACCGCGGACAGCAGCGCCTGCGTGTACGGGTGCGTCGGCCGCGAGTAGATGTCGTCCTCGTCGCCGATCTCGACGATGCGGCCGAGGTACATGACCCCGACCCGGTCGGAGATGTGGCGCACGACGGACAGGTCGTGGGCGATGAAGATGTAGGACAGCCCGAGCTCGTCCTGCAGCTTTTCCATCAGGTTGATGACCTGGGCCTGCACCGACACGTCGAGGGCGGAGACCGGCTCGTCGCAGATGAGCACCTTGGGGTTGAGCGCGATGCCGCGCGCGATCCCGATACGCTGCCGCTGGCCACCGGAGAACTGGTGCGGGTAGCGGTTGATGTGCTCGGGGTTGAGGCCCACGAGCTCGAGGAGCTCCTGGACCCGCTGCTTGCGCTTGCCCTTGGGCACGACGTCCGTGTGGATCTCCAGGGGCTCGGCCACGATCTCACCGACGGTGCGTCGCGGGTTGAGCGAGGTGTAAGGGTCCTGGAAGACGATCTGGATGTCGCGACGCAGCTTGCGCATGTCACTGCCCGACTGGGAGTACATGTCGGTGCCGTCGAAGGTGACGGTGCCCTCCGTCGGCTCCTCGAGCCGCATCAGCAGGCGACCCAGGGTGGACTTGCCGCACCCGGACTCACCGACGATGCCGAGCGTCTCGCCCTTGTAGAGCTCGAAGTCGACACCGTCGACGGCCTTGACGTGGCCGACGGTCGTGCGGAGCACACCACCCTTGATCGGGTAGTGCTTCTTCAGGCCCTGGGCCTTGAGGATCACATCAGGCATCGAGCACCTCCTGGCTGAAGTGGCAGGCCGACTGGCGCATCGGACCGACGTCGAGCAGCTCGGGGCGCTCGGTGCGGCAGATGTCCTGCGCCATGACGCAGCGCGGGTGGAAGGCGCAGCCGGGCGGGATGCGGGTGAGGTTCGGCGGCAGACCGCCGATGGCCGAGAGCTTCTGGCCCTTCTGGTCCAGACGCGGGATCGACTCGAGCAGCCCCTTGGTGTACGGGTGCGCGGGCTTCGCGTAGATGTCGTTCACCTCGGCGCGCTCGACGATCCGCCCCGCGTACATGACGGCGATCCGGTCGGCGACGTCGGCGACGACGCCGAGGTCGTGCGTGATGAGGATCAGACCCATCCTGAACTCCTCCTGCAGCTCCTGCAGGAGGGCCATGATCTGGGCCTGGACCGTCACGTCGAGTGCCGTCGTCGGCTCGTCCGCGATGAGGATCTTGGGGTTGAGGGCGATGGCCATCGCGATCATGATGCGCTGGCGCATGCCGCCGGAGAACTGGTGCGGGTAGGCCTTGACGCGGTCCTTGGCGCCGGGGATGTTGACCCGCTCCATGAGGCGGACCGCGTTGGCGTAGGCGTCCGAGCGGTTCATCTTCTGGTGGACGCGGAACATCTCGCCGATCTGCCACCCGACGGGGAAGACGGGGTTGAGGGAGCTCAGCGCGTCCTGGAAGACCATCGAGATCTCCGGGCCGCGCATCTTGCGCCGCTCCTCCTCGGGCATCGTCAGGATGTCGCGACCCTTGTAGAGGATCCGTCCGCCGGGGATCTTGGCGGGCGGCATGTCGAGGATGCCCATGATCGCCTGGGCGGTCACCGACTTGCCCGACCCCGACTCGCCGAGGATCGCGAGGGTCTCGCCCTCGTCGAGGCTGAAGTTCACGCCGTTGATCGCCTTGGCCACGCCCTCATGGGTGTGGAACTCGACGTACAGGTCGTCCACCTCGAGGAGGTGCTCGCCCGCTGGTGTCGTCGTGCTCATGTACTCGTTCACCTGACTCTCAGCGGCTCTTGGGGTCGAAGGCGTCACGCACGGCGTCGCCGAGCATGATGAACGCCAGGACCGCCAGGCTGAGGAAGAGGGCGGGGAAGAAGAGGATGTGCGGCGAGGCCCGCACCGTCTGCAGCGAGTCGCTGATCATGACGCCCCACGAGACGGTCGGCGGACGCAGACCGATACCGAGGAAGGACAGCGTCGCCTCGGCCGCGATGTAGGCACCGAGGTTGATCGTCGAGACGACGATCGCCGGTGCCATCGCGTTCGGCAGGACGTGCCGGCGGATGATCCGCATCGGCGAGGCGCCGAGGGCCCGGGCCGCCTGGACGTAGTCGTTGGGCTTGACCTGGATGACCGAGGAGCGCATGAGGCGCATGAGGCTCGGCCAGCCGAAGATCACGAAGACGAGCACGACCTGGATGATCACGCCGAGGTAGCCCTGGATCGGGATGCCCAGCAGCTTCTCGGTGTCCTGCAGCGAGGACAGGAAGATGATGCCCGAGAGCAGCAGCGGGATGGCGAAGAAGATGTCGCCGATGCGGCTGATCAGGGTGTCGACGGTGCCACCGACGTAGCCGGCCACCAGCCCGAGGAAGGAGCCGAGGAGCAGCACGCCGAGCGTCGCGAGGACACCGACGAGGATCGAGGCCCGGGCGCCGTAGACGGTACGCGTGTAGATGTCGGCGCCCTGGATGTCGGTGCCGAACCAGTGGTCTGCGCTCGGACCCTGACGGGCGATGCTCAGGTCGTTGAACTTCAGGTCGTAGGGCGTGAAGATCGACGGGAACGCGGCCATCAGCATGAGGACGACGATCAGCACGCTGGAGATCCAGAAGAGCGGGTTGCGCTTCAAGGACTGGAACGCGTCCGAGGTGAGCGAGCGCGCCTGACCGGTGTCCTGCGTCGTGTCCGCGGCGAGGGCCCCGCCGCGGGTCGTCGTGGCGCCGACCTCGTCCTCGCCGGGTCCGGGCTGGGTGGCGACGTCGCGCGTCGCGTGGTCGTCAGTCATTGCTGATCCTCGGGTCGAGGGCGCCGTAGAGCAGGTCGACGAGCAGGTTCACGAGGAGGTACACGATGACCAGCGCCGTGACCGCACCGACGACGGCGACGCCGTCCCGGTGGCGGATGCCCTCGAAGATGTACCCACCGACACCCTGGATGCTGAAGATGCCCTCGGTGACGATCGCGCCACCGAGCAGGGCACCGAAGTCATAGCCCATGAAGGTGATGACGGGGATCATCGAGTTGCGCAGCGTGTGCACACCGATGATCCGGCGCGGGGTCAGCCCCTTGGCCTTGGCCGTGCGCACGTAGTCGGACTTCACGTTCTCGGCGATGTTGGTCCGCATGAGGCGTGCGATGTACGCCAGCGACGTCGAGCCGAGCACGATCGCCGGCAGGATGAGCGCCGTGAACTCCGGGTTCTTGCCGCGGGCGAGCGGCGGCAGGAGCTCGAGGTTGAGGCCGATCGTGTACTGCAGGACGGTACCGATGACGAAGACCGGCACCGAGATGACGAAGAGGGTGCTGACGAGGACGAGGTTGTCGATGAACCCGCCCTTGCGCAGGCCGGCGAGGACACCGGCGGCGATGCCGAGCACACCCTCGAAGGCGAGGGCCATGACACCGAGCTTGGCCGTGACCTGGAAGCGCTCGGCGAGCTCCTCGGAGACGGGGCGGCCGAACTGGTTCTCACCGAGGTCACCCTGGGCGACGTCCTTGGCGTACTCGTAGTACTGGATCGGCAACGGCTCGTTCAGGTGGTACTTCTCGTTGAACGCGGCGATGTAGGCCGGCGGGCAGGGCCGCTCACCACACTTGCCAGCCGTGGGGTCACCCGGCATGGCGAAGACCATGGCATAGATCAGGAACGTGGAGAAGATGATCACCGGGATCATCTGGAGCAATCGACGGACGATGTACTTGCCCACGGCACCTCCTTCGGATCTGGGACGCACCTCGACCCGGGGTGCCGGGGGAGGCTAACTCATGTGCATGTGACCGACGCTACGCCGTGCGGACGCCGGTCGGCACGACTACCGGCCGGCCATCTCGAGTGGGGATGGCCGGCCGGCGGTCGTGCGTCGTCAACCCTGGGTCAGGGTCAGCTCTTGACCTTCATCGCGGCCAGGTCGGGGTTGCCGAACGGGGTCGCCTGGACGTCGGAGACGTTCTCGGACCAACCGATGATGGTCTTGCCGTACCACGTCGGGATGGTCGTGAACTCCTTGGCGATCATGCCCTCGGCCTCCTGGTACAGCTTGTTGGCCTCCTCGGGCGTCTCGGCGGCACCGGCCTCACGCATCTTCTTCTGGAAGTCGTCGTTGGCGTAGCCGTAGTAGTTCGAGCTCGCACCCTTGCCGTAGATCGGCGAGAGGTAGTTCTCGATGGACGGGTAGTCCATGACCCAGCCCATGCGGAACATGCCCTTGAGCTCGTCGTTGCCGAGCTTGGTCAGCATGGTCGCGAAGTCGACCGTGGGGGTCGCGACGCAGTCGATGCCGAGGGTCTTGTTGATCGAGTTGCACACGGCCTCGGTCCAGCCCTTGTGGCTGGCGTCACCGTTGTACGTCAGGGTCAGCTTGCCCTCGTAGCCGCCACCCTCCTTGAGCAGCTGCTTGGCCTTCTCCGGGTTGAACTCGCAGAACTCGCCGCAGGTGCCCTCCTTGTAGCCGTCGACGACCGGGGAGACCCAGCCGGTGGCGGGGGTGAAGGCGTCGTTGAAGATCTGCTTGACGATCGTCTTGCGGTCGATCGCCATGGAGAGGGCCTGACGGACCTTGACGTCCTTCAGCTTCGGGTCGACGTGGTAGTTCATGCCGATGAACTGGAGGGTGGAGTTCTCCTTCTCCAGGTAACGACCCTCACCGAGGTCGTCCTTGAACTTGTTGTCGACGAGGGCGCTCGCGGGGATCTCGCGGACGACGTCGAGGTCACCGGACTGCAGGGCCACGTACGCGGCGTCGGAGTCCTGGTAGTTCTGGAAGATGATCTTGTCGGCGTTGCCCCCGAAGTCACCGGAGTAATCGGCGAACTTGCTCAGGGTGATCGCCTGGTTCTTCTCCCAGGAGTCGAGCTTGTACGGCCCGGCCGCGATCGGCTTGTCGCCGAACTTCTCCGGGTCCTCGAAGAAGGAGTCGGGCTGCGGCGCGAAGGCGGTGTAGCCCAGGCGCAGCGGGAGGTTGGAGACCTTCTCCGTGGTCTTGATCGTGAAGGTGTGGTCGTCGACGACCTTGAGGCCCGTGAGCTCCTTGGCCTTCGGCGCACCCTTGCCGGCGCACGGCTTCTTCTCGTCGTCACCGGTGCACTGCAGGTCCGCGAAGCCCTCGATGGGCTCGTAGAAGTAGCTGCCCTGCTGACCGTTCTCGCCGTTGGCGGTGTAGTTCCACGCGTCGACGAAGTTCTTGGCCAGGACCTCGCTCCCGTCGTGGAACTTGTAGCCCTTCTTCAGCTTGACCGTGAAGGTCTGGTTGTCGTCGGTCTCGATGGACTCGGCGATGTCGTTCTCGGGCTCGGCCGTCTCCGGGTTGTAGTGGACCAGCTTCGCGGTCAGGACGTCGAGGACGTCACCGCCACAGGTCTCAGCGGTGTTACCCGCGACGAGCGGGTTCTCCGGGTTGCAGCCGGACGCGGTGATGGTGCCGCCCTCGCCACCGCCCGAAGTGCTTTCGTCGTCGCTGCCGCCGCCACAGGCGGTCGCGAGGAGCGCGACCGCGGAGATGCTGGCAACAGCCATCGCGCGAGACTTGACTCGCATGGATGTCCTCCTACGTCATGCCGCCGGGAAGGCGGGTTCATACGGCGTTCCCGACGGTCCGGGTCCACCCCTGGGCGCAGCGCTGTCGCGACTGCTCCGCACATCAAAAACCACGCGGCGGGCCCAGACCACGAACCGGTGTGGGGTGAGACACAACTGTGACTCTTCGGTGACCGCTCCGGCACCCCGCGCGGGAGATGCAGGGTTATCCCTCGACGAGGTCGTCGAGCAGCACCGGCCGGCGGTCCGGCCCGGCCAGCGGCAGGCGCCAGTTGGGGTACTCCTCGTCGGTCCCGGGCTGGTTGATCGCACGCACGTCGCCGACGAGGTCGGTGAGCGCCACCCCACGCATCCGCGAAGGGGTCTGGCCGATCCACGCGTGCAGCGCCGCCACGACCGCAGCGACCGGGGCGTCGACGTCCTCGATCAGGCCCCGCTCCCGCAGGGCCTCGCGCACGGCGCGGACACTCCCTTCCTCCGCCGCGCGCTCCTCCTCCACGGGCCGGGTCAGCAGGCCCAGCCGCTCGCGGATCGCCACGTGCTCCAGCGCGAGGTAGCCCGCGCTCGGCGGGAGGTCGTGCGTCGTGACGGTGGCCAGGCACAGCTCCCGGTAGTCCTCGGGCGGCAGCGGGCGGCCGTCCTCGCCCCACTCGAACCACGCGACGCTCGTGCCGAGCACGCCGCGCTCGAGCAGGTGCTCGCGCACCCACGGCTCGACGACCCCGAGGTCCTCACCGACGACGAGGCACCCGGCCCGGTGGGCCTCGAGCGCCAGGATGCCGACGAGGGCCTCGTGGTCGTAGCGCACGTAGGCGCCCTCGCCCGGCGCGTGGCCCTCCGGCACCCACCACAGGCGGAACAGGCCGATGATGTGGTCGATGCGCAACCCACCGGCGTCGGACAGCACCGCGTGCAGCATGTCGCGGAAGGGGGCGTAGCCGAGCTCGGCGAGCCGGTCCGGGCGCCACGGCGGCTGGGACCAGTTCTGCCCCAGCTGGTTGAACTGGTCCGGCGGGGCTCCGACGTCGATGCCGCGCGCGAGCGCGTCGCCGAGCGCCCAGGCGTCGGCCCCCTCGGGGTGGATGCCGACCGCGAGGTCGGCGACCACGCCGATCCCCATCCCGGCTGCCCGCAGCCGCGCCTGCGCGGCCGTGAGCTGCCCGCGCACGACCCACTGCAGCCACACGTGGAAGGAGATCTCCGCGCGGTGCGCGTCCCGGTGGGCCGCCACGGCGTCCGATGCCGGGTCGTGCAGCTCCTGCGGCCACTGCGTCTCCCACAGCGTCCCGTGCTCGGTCGCGAGGCTGCACCACGTCGCGAAGTCGACGAGCGCCTGACCCTCGCTGGCGTGCAGCGCCGCGACCCCGGACGCGTGGTCCTCGGCGAGGTACCGGTAGGCGATCCGCAGGGCGGCCTGCTTGAGGGCCCAGGCTGCGTCGCGGTCGATCGTGTCCGCGGCGTTGAGAGCCGCCGCCTCGGCCACGAGCGCGTCGTACTCCGTGCGTGCCGTGGTCGGCAGCGCATCGAGGCCGGGTACCTGCCGCAGGTCGGTGTAGACGGGGTTGAGGAACCGGCGCGAGGTCGGCAGGTAGGGCGAGGGCTCCATCGGCGCGACCGGCTCGGCCGCGTGCAGCGGGTTGACGAGCACGAAGTGCGCGTCGTGCGCGCGAGCGGCCCACTCCCCCAAGGTCGCCAGGTCGCCGAGGTCCCCGATGCCCTGGCTGCCGGAGCCACGCACCTGGTACAGCTGCGTCATGAGCCCGGTCCGGGGCTCCTCCGCGAGCACGGGGGGCAGCTCCAGCCGCTGCGGGACGGTGACGAGCACCGCCCGGTCGCTCCCCGGGTGCAGCAGCGCGTCGGTCCGGGCCACGAGCTCGTGCCAGCCGAGCGGCAGGTCCGCCGGCACCGCGAACGCGGCCTCGCCCACGAGCGCGCCGTCGACCTCGGCCGGCTCCACGACGTGCTCGAGCTGATCGAGGTCGCGGCGGGCCCCCCCTTCGAGCACGACGTGGACGGCCACCTCGCTCCCGTGCGGCACGTGCACGAGGAGGCGAAGGGGGTCCCCCTCACGCTGCACGACGGTCGGGGGCAGCGTCCGGCGCCACGGCGCGGTCCGGGCCCGCTCGAGGCCCGCGGCGACCTCGGCCTCGCTGCCGACGTCCTCGCCCATGGCCTGGAGCACCGCCCGCAGGGTGTCCTCGGGAACATCGCGGTGCTCGCCGCGCCAGTCCCACCACTGGGTGTCGACCCCCCGCGCGGCGGCCAGGTGGACGATCAAGGAGGTCGCATCCGTCACGGCCCCACCTTCCAGCAGTCGACCGGGCCGTGTCCAACGGGCGCGGGGTAGCGTGATCAGGTGGACGACGTACAGATCCTGCAGCCCCGTGAGGTGCCCCTCGGTGGACCGCGCGCCATGCCGGTGCGGCGGACGCTGCCGTCGCGGCAGCGCTCGCTCGTGGGCGGATGGTGCTTCCTCGACCACTACGGTCCCGACGACGTCGCGAGCACCGGCGGCATGGTCGTGCCGCGGCACCCGCACACCGCGCTCGCCACGGTCTCGTGGCTCTTCACCGGCGAGATCGAGCACCGTGACTCCACCGGCGCGCACGCGATCGTCCGGCCCGGCGAGCTCAACCTCATGACCGCCGGCCGTGGGGTGAGCCACTCCGAGTTCTCCACCGAGGGCACGACCACCCTCCACGGCGTGCAGCTGTGGTTCGCCCTGCCCGCCGCCTCGGTCGACCGCGAGCCGACCTTCGAGCACCACGTGCCCGAGCCCGTCTACGTGCCCGGCGGCATCGCCCGGGTCTTCCTCGGCGAGCTCTTCGGCGAGCGCTCCCCGGTCGTCACCGACGGGGCGCTCACGGGCGCGGAGATCCTCCTCGACGCCGACGCCGAGACCGTCATCGAGGTCCCGGCCGACCACGAGCACGCGATCCTGCTCGACGACGGCGACATCACCGTCGAGGGCACCGCGCTGGAGCAGTCCGAGCTCGGCTACGTCGCGCCCGGCCGCACGAGGATCACGCTGCGCTCGGCGACGGGCGCCCGGTTGGTGCTCGTCGGCGGCGAGCCCCTCGGCGAGCAGATCGTCATGTGGTGGAACTTCGTCGGTCGCTCCCACGAGGACGTCGTCGCCGCACGCGACGCGTGGATGGCCGAGATCGCGGCGGGACCTCAGGTCGAGGGCCGCTTCGGTCCCTTCGCCCCGGACCAGCCCGCCCCGCTGCCCGCCCCGGCGCTGCCGGGCGGCCGACTCCGGGCGCGTGGCTGACATGGGCGTCTGGGCCACCCCCACCGTGCGCACCGTCTTCGTCCACGGCCGCGGCCGCACCGGCGCCGCCGCCTGGCCCCTCGTGGCCGCGGAGCACGACCCGACCCACGTCTTCCTCGAGCGCACCTGCCAGGCGGACCAGCCCGAGCGCGACGCCGACCGTGCCCTGGCTGCCCTCGAGGGTCGCGGGCACCTCGTGGGGCACTCCTACGGCGCGGTGACCGCGATGCTCGCCGCGCAGCGCCGACCCGACTGCCTGCGCAGCCTGGTCCTCATCGAGCCGGCCTGCTACGACGTGGCCCGCGGCGGCCGACGGGTGGAGCGGCACATCAGCGCGATGGCCCCGGTCTTCGCCGTCGCCGACGACCCGAGCGTCGACGGGCGCGAGTTCATCACCCGGTTCGCCGAGGGCATGGGGGCGCCGGCGCCCACCCTCGACGACGAGACCTGCGCCGACGTCGCGGCCCGCATCCGCGCGACCCCGGCGCCCTGGCAGGTGTCGCTGCGCACGGACACCCCGGCGCTCGTGCCGACGCTCGTGGTCACCGGAGGCGTCGACCCGATGTACGCGGAGGTCGCCGCCGCGCTCGAGGCGAAGGGGGCGACCCACCGCGTCGTCCCGGGCTGCGGCCACCGGCCGCAGGACTCCCCGGAGGGCCTGGCCGCGATGCACGAGTTCTGGGACGCGCACGGGGCCTGACGCCCGTCGCCGGGCCCCGCGCGCGGTGGCTCAGTGCCGGTGCAGGACCGCCACGGGGCAGGTCGCGAGCGCCAGGACGCGCTGCGAGACCGAGCCCAGGAGCATCCCGCGGAACCCGCCACGACCCCGCGAGCCGACGAGCAGCATGTCCGCGCCCTCGGACACCTCGACGAGGGTGTCGGCGGCCCGGCCGTGGTGGACCTCCACGGTGACGTCGATCTCGGGGTGCGCCGCACGGTCCTCGGCGATGGTGCGCTCGGCCATCGCGCGGTAACGAGCATCCACCGCCTCCCACGCCGGGGTGCCGGGCTCGGTGACGACGACGCCGTGCTCGACCTCGACGTTCCACGTCGTGACCGTCGTGACCTGCTTGCCGCGCACCTGGGCGGCGTCGAGCGCGTGCCGGAAGGCCAGGCGGCTGTGGTCGCTGCCGTCGACGCCGACGACGACGCGCCCGTCCCCCTTCGTCGAGCTGCCCTCGGGCACCAGCACGACCGGGCACGGGGCGTGGGCGACGACGCTCAACGAGGTCGTGCCGAGGACGATGCGCTGGGCGCGGTTCTTGCGGGCCGAGCCGACGACGAGGACGCGGGCGCCGCTGGCGGCGTTGAGCAGGGCACCGGCCGGGGCACCCGTGGGCAGCGCTGTCGTGACCGACAGGTCGGGGTGCTCGGCGACGACCTGGGCGCGGGCCTGCGCGACGACCCGCTCGGACTCCTCCTCGACCCGCTCGACGATCTCGGGGCTGGTGAGCAGCTCGCCGTACGCGGAGAGCGGCGTGCCGAGGTCGACGGCGTGGACGAGGTGGAGGGGCGCGTCGATGGCCGTGGCCTCGGCGGCGGCCCAGGCGAGGACTGCGGCGTCCCGGTGGCTGCCGTCGAGCGCCGCCACCACGGCGGCGGCTGGGGTCGGGGTGTCGTGGGGGCTCGCGTCGTTGCTCATGCCCCATTGTCCCCATGCCGCGTCGCCGCGGGAAGGGGGGTCACCCCCAGTCGGTGAGTCCCTGCCGGTCGTGCGAGCCCTCGGGCCACACGGCCCGGACGATGCCGGCCGCGGCGAGGGCCTTGCGGCAGCCCGGGCAGGGCGGGTCGGTGATGTACGCCGTCGCCCCCTTGGTGTCCCGGGTGGCGAAGAGCAGCGCGTTGACCTCCGCGTGGATCGCGATGCAGAACCCTGGCGTGCCCGGGCGGTCGTAGTCCCCCAGGCCGGGCACGGCGTCGTAGTCGAGCCGCCCCCTCGGGCACGCCCCCTCGAGGCAGTCCGCCTCGCCGGGGGCCGCGCCGTTGTACCCGGTCGCGATGATCCGGTGGTCGATCGTCAGCACGGCACCGACCCGCCGCCGCGTGCACTTGGCGCGCGCCGCGACCGCGCCGGCGATGCCGAGGAAGTACTCGTCCCAGCTCGGTACGGTCCGCTCGGGCGTCGTCAGGTCGGGCATGAGGGTGATCCTAGGCAGGGCGCGGGGTGGGACCGATGCGGCGACCGGGCACCACCGGTGGTAGACCACGGTGGTGAGCAGCCACGAGACCCCGGTGACGGGGAAGATCCACCGGACTCCCCCCTTCGGCCCCGTCCTGGTCGTCGCCGCGGTGGCGCTCGTCTCCGTCAACCTCCGCCCGGGCGCGACCTCCCTCGGACCCCTGCTGCAGGAGGTGCGGGCCACGCTCGGCCTCGGGTCGACGCTCGCCGGCGTGCTCACGGCCCTGCCCGGGTTCGCCTTCGCGGTCGCCGGGGGCGCGGCCGTCGGGCTCGCCCGTCGCGTCGGTGTCTCGGCCGGCATCACCCTCGGGGTCCTCGCGGTCGTCATCACGCTCGTCACCCGCGTGCTCACCGACTCCGCCGCGGTCTTCCTCGTCCTCACCGCGATCGGCCTCGCGGGCATGGGCCTGGGCAATGTCCTCGTGCCCGCGTGGATCAAGAGGCACTCGAGGGACGGCGGGGTGCGGCTGATGACGGTCTACGGCATGGGCCTGACCGTCGGCGGCACGCTCGGTCCGCTGCTCGCGGCCCCGGTCGCGACCGTCGCGCCCGGCGAGTGGCGCGGCGCCCTCGGCATGTGGGGGCTCGTCGCGCTCACCGCGCTGGTGCCGTGGGTCGTCATCAGCCTCAGGGACCGGGTGCACCGCCGCTCGGCCGGCGAGAACCCCACGTCGCGGATCCGCCACTCCCCGACCGCGATCGCGTTGACGGTCCTCTTCGGCGTGCAGTCCACCAACGCGTACGTGCAGTTCGGCTGGCTGCCGCAGATCTACCGCGACGCAGGGCTCTCGGCCGGGTCCGCGGGCGCGTACACCTCGATCGTCGCGGGGCTCGGCATCGTCGGCGGCCTGATGATGCCGACGGTCATCGCGCGCAGCCGGGACCTGTCGGCCTGGATGGTCGGCTTCGGTGTGCTCGCGGTGGCCGGGTACCTCGGTCTGCTCGTCGCACCGGCCGCGGCGCCGTGGCTGTGGGCGACGCTGCTCGGCCTGTCCGGCTTCGCCTTCCCCACGGCCATCTCGCTCATCACGGCGCGCACCCGTGACCCGCACGTCACGGCCCAGCTGTCCGGCTTCGTCCAGCCCATCGGGTACCTCGTGGCGGGGGTGGGGCCCTTCGTCGTCGGTGTCCTCCACGAGGCGACCGGAGGGTGGACGGCGGCGCTCCTGCTCCTCATGGCCACGGGCGTCGGCATCACCCTCTCCGGTCTGCGCGTCGCGCGTCCGGTCTTCGTCGACGACGAGGTGGCGGAGGGGACCTGACTCAGCCCCACGCGGCGAGCACCGCTGCTGCGGCGGCGCCCGGGTCGGCGGCACCCATGACCTCGCGCACGACGGCGACCCCGGCGACACCGGTCGCCGACAGCGCCGGGACGTCGGCGAGCGTGACGTCGCCGATCGCGATGACCGGCAGGCGCGTCGCCGCCACGCGCAGGGGGTAGCCCGCCAGCCCCACCGGCGGGCGACCGACGTCCTTGGTCGGCGTGGGGCGGAAGGGCCCGCTGCCGAGGTAGTCGGGTCGCGCGGCGCCCCTGCGGGACTCCGCCTCGCGGACGTGCTCGAGGGTGCCCGCCGTGAGCCCGACGAGCGCATCGCTCCCGAGGAGTGCCCGGGCCGCGGCGACGGGCAGGTCGGCCTGCCCGAGGTGGACCCCGTGCACGGGTGCACCGTGGCGGCGGGCGGCGTGGGCGACGTCGGCGCGGTCGTCGACGAGGACGCGGGTGGCCGGCGCCACCGCGGCGACCGCCCCGGCCACGTCGATGACGAGGTCGAGCAGCTCACCGGCGAGCAGGTGCTTGGCCCGCACCTGGATGACACCGGCTCCTGCGGCGGCAGCCGCCGCTGCGGCGGCCACCGTGGCCGGCCCGTCGCCCGAGGTCACGAGGTACGCGCGCCAGTCGATCAGCCCCATGCCAGCCGCACCTCCCCCGCGACCTCGTCCGCGCCCACCTCGTCGAGCGCGTCGAGGAGGCCGACGCGAAAGCTCCCGGGCCGCAGGTGTGCCACCCGCTCCGACGCCACGGTGAGCAGGGCGGTGGCGGCCACCGCTGCGACGAAGGGGGTCGCCACCGCCAGGTGTGCCGCCGTCAGCGCCCCCAGGAGGCAACCCGTCCCGGTGACCCGGGTGAGCAGCGGTGTCCCCGAGGAGATCCGGGCGGAGCGCCGGCCATCGGTCACGAGGTCCACCTCACCGGAGACGGCGACGACGCACGCGTGGTCGAGGGCGAGCGCCCGGGTCGCGCGGGCGGCCGCTTCGGGGCAGGCGGTGCTGTCGGCGCCGCGGCCCCCCGTCGTCCCGCCGGCGAGCACGAGGACCTCGGAGGCGTTGCCGCGGACCACCGACGGTCGCAGGGCGAGCAGCTCGCGGGCGAGGGGCGTGCGCACGGGCGCGATGCCGATCGCCGTCGGGTCCAGGACCCACGGCACGCCGCGCTCGGCCGCGGTCCGCGCCGTCGGGAGGAATCCGACCATGCCGTCCGTGCTCAGCGACCCGAGGTTGACCAGGAGGGCATCCGCGACGGTGACGAGGGTCGGAGCCTCCGCGGCGCTCTCGGTGAGCATGGGCCGCGCGCCGGCCGCGAGGAGCCCGTCGGCGACGAGGGCCCGGGTCACGGATCCGGTCGCGCCGTGCACGAGGGGCGCTCGCTCGCGCAGCGCCCGGACCGCGGCGGCGACCCGGGGCCGCAGGTCGTCCACGTCGCTCATCTGCCGGCCCCCACCGCGGCCCGCGCGTCGACGCGCTCACCCGCGACGACCCGGGCGAGGTCGCGGTCGAGGTCCGCGGGCGCGAGCCGTGGGCCGAGCGCACCGCACCCGGCGACGAGCAGGCCCGCGACGACGAGGACGGCGGCCACCGAGCCGTCGTGGCCGAGGACCCGCTCGAGCTGCGGGATCCACCACGGCCACAGCGCCGGTCCCACGATCGACAGCGAGTACGCCGTGCCGTAGCCGGTCGAGCGCACGTGGGCGGGGAACCGTTCGCACAGGTACGCGCCCACCGGTCCGTAACCGCAGACCGTGACGACCTGCAGGAGCGCGATGCCGACGACGAAGGGGAGGACGCCCGCGGTCATCGTGGCGACCCACAGGGCGGGCGCGAGCAGGGCGGCCGTCAGTCCCCAGCCGACGAGGAACCGGCGGCGGCCGACGAGCGTCGAGAGGTGGCCGGTCGTCGACATGACGAGGGCCTGGGTGACTGCGGCGACGCCCATGACGACGGCGACGGCACCGCCGGCGAGACCGGCGTCCGCGTCGAGCCGACCGGTGACCAGGATGACGACCATGTTGGTCATGAGCCACAGCCCGCTCATCAGCCCGAACATCTGCCAGAAGGCGCCCGCATACGCACCGCCGAGGACGGCGCGCAGCCCCAGGGAGGTGCGGGCCCTCCCTTCGCCCGCGAGCTCGCGCTCCCGCACGACGCCCGGCGCGTCGGCGACGCGCGCCGAGTAGTAGGCGAGGAGCGCCAGGCTCGCCAGGCCCCCGGCGACGAAGGAGAGGCGCCAGCCCCACCCGGCGTACGCGGCAGGACCGAGGAGCGCGATCAGTCCGGCGGTCGCGAAGGCGATCGTCGACTGCGCCCACGGAGCCATCGACATGATGAGGCCGGAGACGAGGCCACGGCGGCGCGGGGGCGACCACTCCATGGCGAGCGGGATGGCCGAGGTGTACTCCCCCGCGATGAAGACGCCCCCGACAAAGCGCAGCAGCACGACGAGCGCGATCGCGGCGGTCCCGACGCTCTCGTGCGAGGGGACCGCCGCGATGGCGAGGGTGCACGCGGCGGTGCCCGCGATGGCGACCTGGGTCGTGCGGGTGCGGCCCACCCGGTCGGCGACGCGACCGAAGACCATCGACCCGATCGGACGACCGAGCAGGGTGGCGACGACGACGACTGCCCCGGTGGTGACGCCGGCGTCCGGGCCGGCGAGGGTCGTGAGTGCGGGGGCGAGGGCGAGCACCGGGAGGAAGATGTGGACCTGGTCGACGTAGTTGCCGACGACGCCGGCACGCACGGCGGCCCGCCCGGCCGGCGGCAGGCCCGGGACGAGGCTCATCGGCCGGGCTCGCCGACGACGTAGACGCTGGCGCCGAGCTCGACGAACTGGCGGGACTTCGCCGCCATGCCCGCCTCGACGACGGCACGCTGCTCCGCGGCCGAGCCGTAGGCGTCACGGATGTCCTGACTGATCCGCATGGAGCAGAACTTCGGGCCGCACATCGAGCAGAAGTGCGCGGTCTTCGCCGGCTCCGCCGGCAGGGTCTCGTCGTGGTACGCCATCGCGGTCTCGGGGTCGAGGGAGAGCGCGAACTGGTCGTGCCAGCGGAACTCGAAGCGGGCCTTGCTCAGCGCGTCGTCGCGCACCCGGGCCCCGGGGTGCCCCTTGGCCAGGTCCGCCGCGTGCGCCGCGATCTTGTAGGTGATGACGCCGGTCTTCACGTCGTCGCGGTCGGGCAGACCGAGGTGCTCCTTGGGGGTGACGTAGCAGAGCATCGCGGTGCCGTGGCGGGCGATCTCCGCGGCGCCGATGGCCGAGGTGATGTGGTCGTAGCCGGGCGCGATGTCGGTGACCAGCGGGCCGAGCGTGTAGAAGGGCGCGCCGTGGCACCACTCCTGCTCGAGCTCGACGTTCTCCCGCACGAGGTGCATCGGGACGTGCCCGGGCCCCTCGACCATGACCTGCACGTCGTACTCCCAGGCCCGCTTGGTCAGCTCGCCGAGGGTGCGCAGCTCGGCCAGCTGGGCCTCGTCGTTGGCGTCCGCGATGGACCCGGGACGCAGCCCGTCACCGAGGGAGAAGGCGACGTCGTAGCGGGCGAAGATCTCGCACAGCTCGTCGAAGTGGGTGTAGAGGAAGGACTCCTCGTGGTGCGCCAGGCACCATCCGGCCATGATCGAGCCGCCGCGCGAGACGATGCCCGTGACGCGCTCGGCGGTCAGCGGGACGAAGGGCAGTCGCACCCCGGCGTGGATCGTCATGTAGTCCACGCCCTGCTCGCACTGCTCGAGGACGGTGTCCTTGAAGACGGACCAGGAGAGGTCCTCCGCTCGGCCGTCGACCTTCTCCAGCGCTTGGTAGATCGGCACGGTCCCGATCGGCACCGGGCTGTTGCGGATCAGCCACTCGCGGGTGGTGTGGATGTCGTCGCCGGTCGACAGGTCCATCACCGTGTCGGCGCCCCAGCGGGTGGCCCAGGTGAGCTTGTCGACCTCCTCGGCGATGGAGGAGGTGACCGCGGAGTTGCCGATGTTGGCGTTGATCTTCGTCAGGAAGGCCCGCCCGATGATCATCGGCTCGGACTCGGGGTGGTTGACGTTGTTGGGGATGATCGCCCGGCCGGCAGCGACCTCGTCGCGGACCAGCTCGGGGCTGCAGCCCTCGCGCAGCGCGACGAAGCGCATCTCCGCGGTGATCTCGCCGCGCCGGGCGTAGTGCATCTGGGTCACCGTGCGGCCCTGCGTGGAGCGAAGGGGGGTCCGCTCCCCTCCCCGCCAGGCCAGGGAGGTCTCGCCGCGGCGCACGGCCGAGCGGCCGTCGTCGGCCAGGTCGCGCGGGCGACCCTCATAGACCTCGACGTCACCGCGGGCCCGGATCCACTCGGTGCGCAGGTCGGGCAGACCGACCTGCGGGTCCGAGCCCGGCCCACGGGTCCGGTAGACGTGCACGTCCTCGTGGGGGGTGCCGTCCGGAGCCGGCGCCAAGGAGATCGCGGTGATCGGCACGCGGATGCTCTCGTCGTGCGGGTCGACGACCTCGACCCGACGGTGCTGGGGGTGGACTTCGGACTCAAGGGGTGTGCGCATGCAGCGCCTCCTCTTCCTTCGCCGGCATGATCCGGACAGGTTCAGACGGTCCGGACGGCGGTAGTCCGATCTCAGCTCGTGCCCGAGCTCCCGTGGGGGTGCCACCACACTAACCACATCGCTACTGTGCTCGCATGAGCGCCCCCCTCCCTCGGCCGCCGATCGCCTTGTCCATCGCCGGATCCGACCCGTCGGGAGGCGCCGGCATCCAAGCGGACCTGAAGACCTTCAGCGCACTGGGCGCCTACGGCACCTGCGTGATCACCGCCCTGACCGCCCAGTCGACTCGTGGGGTCACGCTCGTCCACGACGTACCGGTCGACGTCGTCCGGGCCCAGGTCGAGACCCTCGTGGCCGACGTCCGCATCGACGTCGTCAAGGTCGGGATGCTCGCCTCGCGGGCGCTCGTCGAGACCGTGCACGAGCTCCTCTCCCACGGTGCCCTGCGCGACGTGCCCGTCGTGCTCGACCCGGTCATGGTGTCCACCTCCGGGTCACGTCTGCTCGCCGAGGGCGCCGTCGCCGCGGTGCGCGAGCTGCTCCCCCGGGCCGACGTCATCACGCCCAACGTCCCGGAGGCCGCGGTCCTGCTCGACGAGCCGGTCGCTGGGTCACCGGACGAGCTCGCGGACCAGGCCCGGCGCCTGCGCGAGCTCGGCGCACGCAGGGTGCTGGCCAAGGGCGGGCACCTCGCCGGCGACGCGTCCGTCGACATCTGGCTCGACGGCTCGGACCCGTTGCTGCTCAAGGCTCCTCGCATCACGACGGGGGCGACGCACGGTACCGGCTGCACGCTGAGCTCGGCGATCGCCGCCCTTCGCCCCCGGCACCCCGAGTGGCTGCCGGCGGTCATCGAGGCCAAGGCCTGGCTCACCGAGGCACTGCGCCACGGTGAGGCGCTCGACATCGGCCAGGGGCCGGGGCCGGTGCACCACTTCCACGAGCACGAGCGCTGGCGGGCGCCGGTCGGCGGGTGAGCCGCGTCCCCGGGGCCGGTCCTACCGCTCGCGGCGCCCGGCCCGCACCCAGCTGACGGCCATGGCCCCTGCCGCGAGCAGCCACGCCGTGACGGCGACCCACAGCCACGCCGCGCCGATGGCCTCGACGAGCGGCAGGGCGTCGGCCCGCCCGAGGTACATCCCGGCGACCGCGTACATGCCGAGCGGGAAGACGATGCTCCACCACGTGGACTCGTACCGCAGGGGGATGCGGTGCACGAGGTGGCGCCAGACGCCGACCGCGAAGAGCACGGGGATCAGCCACGTCGCCCAGGCCCAGCACAGGACGACGAGACCGGCGATGAGCCCCGAGGTCGCGTCCACCATCGGCGTCGACTCCATCTCGACGATCTTGGCGCCCGCGACGACGGTGATCGCGACGGCACCCATCGAGACCCAGTACGGCGGGTTGAGGTCCTGCGGGCTGAGCGGGTACAGCACGAGCCGCAGCGCGACGAAGACGGCACAGGCGGCGTAGAGGACGACCCCGACCGACCACGCGAGGACCGCCAGGACGGCGAGCGCCTGCCTCCCGGAGGTGACGACGGGCTCGAGCCCGGCGGCGGCCGCGGCGACCGACTGGCTGCCGACGACCCAGATGAACCAGGTGCCGTTGGCCTCCGTGAGCACGGGCCGCTCCGCCCTGGAGAGGACGGCGGCCCACGGCACGCCGTAGCCGAGGAGGACCCAGACGATCGTGGCAGCGACGAGGAGGGCGGCGCTCACGCCGGGCGCGATCTCGAGGAGTCGGACGGCGAGCACGCACGTCCCGGCCACGACCGTGAAGTAGCCGAACGCGAGCCGCGGGTCGTGCAGGTCGGCGAGCGCCCGGTCGCGGTGGCCCACGAGGCGGACGAGGAGCGCGAGCACCAGGGCGACCCACGCCGTCGCGGCGACGACGAGCAGGACGGTCGAGGGGAGGGCCCGCCCCTGCTGGTCCATCCCGACCGAGACGATACCGGTCGCCATGACGAAGGCGAAGGCTCCGGGTGGCAGACCCGCGACGGCCGAGCGCACGTGGTCCATGTCAGGCGTCGACGTCGTGCAGGTGGTGCTCGACGTCGTGCAGGAGGTAGCGGGCGAGCTGGGTGACGGTGAAGGGCCGGCCGTCTCCGCGCAGACCCGTCCGCTCCCAGTCGTCGCCGCGCACCCGGGCCAGGACGGCCACGGTGCGCTGCGTCTCGTCGGCGATCTCGCGCTCGACCTGCGCCGGGTCTGCGGCCCAGAACCGACGACGGACCGCCTCGGCCTCCCCGTCGTAGTCGGCGAAGGGAGCGCCCTGCGTCGCGAGCATCGCCTCGACCCGCTCACGCAGGACCCGGACGAGGTCACGGGAGTGGCCCGCGTACTCGACGGTCGACCAGACGCCGGGGGCCGGTCGCTCGCCGGCGTCCGGGCGCTGCAGCGCCGTCGCCCAGCGACGGGCAGCGGTCTGCAGACGCTCGCCGGTCAGCACGGGGTCGTGGGGGGCGTACCCGCACTCCCGGCACCCGTCGTCCACGACGAAGGTCCAGTCGCGGGCGTCGGGCGTGGCGGGAGGAGGCGTGGCGTCCATGCCCGCCATGGTGCCACTCGGGCTCTTTACTGAATGCTTAACCCACCACACTGGTGGGCGTGGCGAACGATCCCACCACCGAAGCCCTCGCGACGGTGGTCGAGCTCGTGACCCGGGTGGGGAGGGCCTCGCAGGAGCCGGACCAACGACTCGAGGTCATCGTCGACCTGTTGTCCGAGCGTCTGCACTCCGACGTGGGCCTCATGGTCCACGGCGCGCCCGACGGTTTCGCCGTGCGGGCGGTGGGTCGTGCCGCCACGCCGGACGCGCGACGTCGGATGGGCGAGGAGATGCGCATCACCGGCGCCCCCGACCCGCTGCTCGACCCCTTCCGCCGCGGCGCCATCGAGCCGACCACCGCGGCTCGCGCCCACGGCGGCCAAGAGGCCTGGCAGGCGAGTGCCAAGTGCATCGGCAGCATCGAGATCTGGGGCATCAACCAGGTCGCAGCCCTGCCGGTGAGGGGTGGCGTGGAGTTCGTGGCCTTCCTCATCGGGCGGTACGGGGAGGACTACGACGACGACGACCTGGACCTGCTGCGGTCGGTCCAACCGGTCGTCGCCGGTCTGGCACAGCTCCTCGAGCCCGAGCACCTGATCGTCCCGAGTCTGCGGGGCCCGGCTCACGGCCCGCGAGGAGGAGGTGCTGCGACTGCTCGCCGACGGGCACAAGGCCAGCTCCATCGCGCGCCGCATCGGGTGCTCAGAGCGGACGGTGCACCGACATCTGTCCAACGTGTACGGCAAGCTCGACGTGGGCGACCGGCTGACCGCGGTGACCCGGGCCCAGCAGCTCGGTCTGCTTGCGGAGGTTCCGGTCTTCGAGCTCGAGCCCTCCGACGACGGGACGCGTTGACCGGCCGCCCACCCCCGCGCCATGGGTAGATGTACCCATGGCGAGGCCCGGCGGCTCAGCGGTGTGCTTGGACCCGTGACCACCGGACGGGCCGGTGGCCCGGGGAGAGGAACCATCCGATGTCACGCACCATCCTGCGCAGAGCCCTGGCCGTCACGGCCGGCGCGGCCGCACTCACCTTCGGCGTCGCCAGCACGGCCAGCGCCCACCACTGCTACAAGGTCGACTGGAACGAGAAGGCCTACGCCCAGCAGTCAACGAACGGCTCGCCGTGGACGCCGCTGACCGACCTCGGGGTGATGATCATCGCCGAGGACATCGGCCTCCCGGAGTGCTCCGGCTACGCCAACATCGCCGTCCAGCACTGGATGAGCGAGACCGGCACCACCACGGAGCCGCTCATCCACAGCAAGGCGACCGCCGGGGGCGGCGCCGCCCACCAGGGCAAGACCGTCAAGCCCTTCGCCTACCTCGGGGACGCCGACTTCGCGATCCTCGAGGAGGGCCTCGGGATGGCGATCGAGCAGTGCATGGCCGACCAGGCCTGATCGCGTCTGGTGGTCGGGCGGCCGGGATCAGTCCTCGACGAGGGGGACGAACCGGTAGCGACCGTGACGGGTCACGGTCGCGCCGCCCGGCCCCCGCACCACGCGCAGCATCTCGCCCGCGACGGGGATGACCATCACCCCTCCGGGGCCCAGCTGCTCGACCAGCGCGTCGGGCAGCACGTCGGGCTCGGCGGAGACGAGCACACGGTCGAAGGGGGCCCGGTCCGGGGCCCCCAGGACGCCGGCCTCGGCCTGCTCGACGCGCACCCAGGCTCGGGGGTCGAGGGCGAGCGCGTCCCGGGCTGCTGCCACCAGCTGCGGGATGCGCTCGACGCCCAGGACGCTGCCGGAGGGGCCGACGAGCTCGCCGAGGATCGCAGCCGTCCAGCCCGAGCCGCTGCCCACGTCCAGGACGTTCTGGCCCGGGCGCACGTCGAGCAGGCGCAGCATCGCCAGGACGGTGCGGGGCTGGGAGTTGGTCTGCTGGTGCCCGATGGCCACGGGGGCGTCGAGGTGGGCCGAGCGTCGACGTGCCGGGGGGAGGAACCGCTCACGCGGACAGGCGCGCATCGCGGCCTCGACCCGGTCCGGACGCTGCATCCTGTGACCTCCTGACGCCGACCCGGAGACCGTCAGGCGAAGAGCGCGGCGAGCCGGTCGAGGGAGACCTGCAGCCGCTCGCTCGTCGTGCGACGGGCGCGGGCGAGGCGCCGCTCGTCGGTCAGCTCGCTCCAGTCGTAGGTGTGGGTGACCTCGGTGCGGCCGTCGTCGGTCGGGGTGAGCTCCCAGCGCCACAGGTGGCCGGGAGGCACGCTGCCCGGCTCGGCGGGTCGCCAGGCGATCCGCCGCCCCTCCTCGAACTCGACGACGTGGTTGTCCCGCCGCATGCCGTCCTTGGTGAGGACCATGACGAAGACGTCACCGACGGCCCGGACGCGCTGCCCCGACGGCGCCTCGGCGAGGTTGTCGTTGCCGTCCCACGCGGGTTGGCGGGCCGGGTCGGCGATCTGCTCGAAGACCGCCTCCGGGGGCGCGTCGACGACGGCGGTGGCACTGACGACCTTGGTCTCGTCCATGGCACCCACCCTAGGGTGCGACGTCAGTCGGTGACCGCGATGACGATCTTGCCGTTGGCGGAGCCGCTGCGGCTCAGGGCGAAGGCGTCGGCCACCTGCTCGAGGGCGAAGGAGCGGTCGATCTCGACCGTGAGCCGCCCGGCGGCGACCTCCTCCAGCAGCCGTGCCAAACGCTCGCCGTCGGGGCGCACCCACACCCACCGACCGCCGTGCTCCTCGACGGTGGGGTCGGCGACCGAGGCGAGGCGCCCCCCTTCGCGCAGCACGTCGAGGGAGACGTCGAGGACGCCGCCCACGAGGTCGGCCACGGCGTCGACCCCGTCCGGCGCCGCCTGCGTGAGGCGCTCACGCAGCCCCTCCCCGTAGGCCACCGGCGTCACCCCGATCGCCGTCAGGCGGTCGTGGTTGGCAGGCGACGCGGTGCCCAGCACGGTCGCGCCGGCGGCCACGGCCAGCTGCGAGGCCAGGTACCCGACGCCTCCGGACGCGGCGTGGACCAGGAGGGTGTCCCCCTTCGTCACGGCGAGCGTCTCGAGGACGCGCAGCGCGGTGAGCCCGGTGAGCGGCAGGGCGGCGGCGACGTCGTCGCCCACCTCGTCCGGGACGGCCGCGACGTCGTCGGCCATGACCGTCACGTACTCGGCGAAGGTCCCGGCGGAGACGATCTGCTTGCGCGCGTAGGAAGCCACCCGGTCGCCCTCGGCGAGCTCCGGGGTGTCCGGGCCCACCGCGTCGACGACGCCGGCCACGTCCCACCCGGGGATGACGGGGAAGCTTGCGTCCATGAGGGCGTCGAGCCCGCCGGACATGACCTTCCAGTCCACCGGGTTGACCGCGGCGCGGGTCACGCGGATGCGGACCTCACCGGGCCCGACCTTGGGGACAGGCAGGTCCGCCATCCGCAGCTCGTCGTCGTCGCCGTACCGGTCATAGGTCATCGCTCGCATGGTGGGGTCAACCGCCCGATGGGGCGTGCGCATTCCGCGCGGGGCTCAGTCCGCCTTCTTCACGACGCTGGACTTGAGGAGGATCTCGCCGAAGGGAGCCACCTTGGCCTCGAGGTCGTGCCCGTCACCGCGGTCGGGGATGATCCGGATGCTGCGGACCTTCGTCCCGATCTTGAGCACGCCGCCGCCGGATCCCTTGACCTTCAGGCCCCGGACCACGGTGACCCTGTCGCCGTCGACGAGGACGTTGCCGACGGCGTCCTTGGTCACCGGCTCAGCCGCGTCCGGGCCCGGCACCGGCGCATTGTCGGGCGACCACTCGTGGCCGCACATCGGGCAGGTGAGGAGAGCGCCGGACGCGTAGGTGAACTCGCTCGCGCACTCGGGGCACGCCGGCAGCTGGTCGCTCATGGGTCCGGACTCTAGCCTGAGGTCATGGCCCTGAGGATGGACAACATCGGCATCGTCGTCGAGGACCTCGCCGCGACGGTGGAGTTCTTCCGTGAGCTCGGTCTCGAGCTGGAGGGCGAAGGGGAGGTCGCCGGCGAGTGGGCCGGTCGCGTCACCGGTCTGGGCGACCAACGCGTCGAGATCGCGATGATGCGCACACCGGACGGCCATGGTCGCCTCGAGCTCAGCCGCTTCGTCGAGCCGGCCGTCATCGCCGATCACCGCACCGCGCCGGTCAACGCGCTGGGCTACCTGCGGGTGATGTTCGCGGTGGACGACCTCGACGCGACGTTGGAGCGGTTGCGGGCCAAGGGCGCCGAGCTCGTGGGAGAGGTCGAGCGGTACGAGGACACCTACCGGCTCTGCTACATCCGTGGTCCCGAGGGCATCCTCATCGGCCTGGCCGAGGAGCTCGGCTGACCCGTCCGGGCCCGGCTCCCTCAGGCCAGGAGGTTCCCGCTCAGGTGGACCTCCACGTCGTGGGCGTGCGCGAGGTCGACGAGCCGCGGAGCGATGTCGGCGAAGGACTGCGGTGACAGCGGGAGCGTGAGGTCGCGCAGGGCGCTGCGACCGTCGACGAGCTCGAGCTCGATGGACCGCCGCCCGTCACGCATGCCGAGCCCGGTGCCGGCCGTGCGGTCGAGGCCGCCCTGGACCGCGGCTCGCAGGCGGTACCCGGAGTCGAGCCGGGCGAGCGCGTTGGTGCGGCGAGCTCCCGGCAGATGGCTCCCGAGGGTGAGCGAGGAGATCTCGTCCCAGTCGATGTGGGGCTGGCCGACGCTGACCATCCCGTCGAGGACGACGAGCCCGTCCAGACCGCGGTCGTCGACGACGACCAGGGCGTCGGCCTGCCGGGACTGCCGCAGGACCTTGGTGAGCACCTCGACGGCACTGACCACCGTCGCGAGGGCCAGCAGGAAGAAGAAGATCCCGAACCCGCAGCCGACGATCTTGCCGGCGAGGTCCAGCTGCTCGAGGGAGCCGATGACCATCCAGACCCCGAGGGCGCCCAGGGCGATCATCAGGAGCGTGGCGAGGCCGAAGCCCACGAGCTGCCGGCTGGCGCGACCCGGGTCGTACCGCAGGCTCAGCCGCTCACCGCTCCACGTGCTCACGGGTCGAGCGTAGGGCCGCGACCTGCACTAGCGTGACGGGACTGATCCTCGGCAACGGCGCCGGGGCCGACCTGGAGGCAGTCATGGCGAACCGGACGTACAACATCAGCGAGATCGTCGGCACCTCGCCCGACGGGGTGGACGCGGCCGTGAGGAACGCGATCTCCGAGGCATCGCAGACGCTGCGCAACCTCGACTGGTTCGAGGTGCAGTCCGTCCGCGGTCACGTGCAGGGCGACCAGGTCGCCGACTGGCAGGTGACGATCAAGCTGGGCTTCCGGCACGAAGGGTGAGCGGGGGCTGCCACGGGGCCGAGGCGACCGTCGCGGAGGTCCTGGAGCGCGGGCAGACGGACCCGGCGGCGGCGCACGTCTTCACGCGCACGTATGCCGCGGATGCCCTGGCCGCGGCTCGCGCGGCGGACGCCGCCGCCCCGGGGCCCGAGCGGCCCCTGGCCGGCCTGCCGGTCACGATCAAGGACCTCTTCGACGTCGCTGGCGAGACCACGCTGTCCGGCACGTCCGTGCGCCGGGGGCTGCCCGCCGCCGAGGCCGATGCCGTCGTCGTGGCGCGCCTGCGCCGGTCCGGCGCAGCGATCACCGGACGGACCAACATGGTCGAGTACGCCTTCGGCGGGGTGGGCCTGAACCCGCACCTGGGCACCCCGCGCAACCCCGCGGACCCCGACGTGGCGCGCGTCCCGGGCGGCTCGTCGTCCGGGGCCGCGGTGTCGGTTGGGCTGGGGCTGGCGGTCGCTGCCGTGGGCTCGGACACCGCCGGGTCGGTGCGGATCCCCGCAGCCCTGTGCGGACTGGTGGGGTTCAAGCCCACCCAGCGGCGGGTGCCCCTGACCGGGGCGGTCGAGCTGTCCCGCTCGCTGGACTCGGTCGGGCCGATCGCCCACTCGGTCGCCGACTGCCTCACCCTGGACGCGGTCCTGGCCGACGACCCGCTCGACGTGGCCGCGCGTCCGTTGTCGGGCATGCGGCTCGCGGCTGCCACGACGCTCGTCCTCGACGACCTCGAGCCGGCGGTCGCCACGGCCTACGAGCGGGCCCTGCGGATCCTCGCCGATGCGGGGGCGAGTGTGGAAGAGGTGCCGCTGCCGCAGCTCGGCCGGATCGCGGAGCTCAACCAACCGGCCGGCCTGTCACCGATCGAGTGCTACGCCGCGCACGGCGAGCTGGTCCGCTCCCGTCACGACGAGGTCGACCCCCGCGTCTGGCAGCGGATGGCGCCGGGGCACGGGATCAGCGCGGCCGACTACCTCGCCATCCAGGACCGCCGCGCGCGGTGGATCGCCGAGACCGAGAGGGCGCTCGCTCCCTTCGACGCCGTGCTGTGCCCGACGGTGCCGATCGTGGCGCCGGCGATCGCCGAGCTGGAGGCCTCCGACGAGGCCTACTTCGCCGCGAACCGGCTGCTCCTGCGCAACCCCTTCGCCGTCAGCTGGCTCGACGGCTGCGCCTTCTCGCTGCCCTGCCACGCGGCCGGAGAGCTGCCGGTCGGCCTCATGGTCGCGGGGCCCCGCGGCACCGATGCCCGCGTCGCGGAGGTGGCGCTGGCGGCCGAGGCGGTGCTGGCCGCGCGCTGAGCGGGTGCGGGTCAGACGTTGAAGCGGAACGATCAGGCGGGGTTTCGGTGCTCGTTGGCCATCGCCGACTGATGCTGGTAAATGCCGTCTGACCTGCGGAAACGCGATCTCGGGACCGTTGGACGTTGTCGGCGATGATCGGTCTCCGCCGGACTTCTTGCGGACTATTTGCGGACCGCTGGCCCTCAGCCATCGCCGTCCAGGTCGAGGATCTCGTTGGCGACCTCGGACGGGAAAAGCGTCGACCAGATGATCTCGCCCGAGCCAGGGTCCATCTCGGCCAGGGGCGACGGTTCGGGCTGCCAGTCTTCTGGTGCAACTCCAGGGACGCAGTCGAGGAGCAGCGCGAACATCTGCGGGTCCGGCACTCCCTCGGCAATGATCGCGAGGTAGGCCTCGTGCCCGTTCTCTGCCCGGACGAGGGCCTTGATCCGATGGTTTCGGAACTCGGCGACGGCGAGATGGCCACTCTTCAGCGACATCGCGACGAGCCGGATGACCATGCTCTTCATCTCGCGCCGCCACGCAACCGCTTGCTCTGCAGCGAGGCGCTTCCAGTCCCAATCGGCCGGGAGCAGGTGATCCGAGGAGACCGTCTTCCCCGTCGTGCACTCTCGCTGGAGCGTGGCGTAGAAGTCGCGCTGGGCGCTGTCCGCTTGGCGCCGGCCAGCGGCGCCGATCCACCAGGCCCCTCGGCTCAGGCGCACCCAGTCCGGGAGATCAGTGCCGCGGAGCTCGGTCACGGCAGCGCGATGGTCGCTGGTCTTGACCTTGAACCAGACGCGGTCGGTGAGCGCGACGACGCGCTCCGCGCCGCCGGCGTCCCGCTGTTCAGGGACAGCCTGAGCGCTCGCGATGACCGGCTGATCGATCTCTTCCAAGCGAACCCCGAGGTCTGGCAGTTCAACCCCAAGATCACCGAGGCAGCGCTTCGTTGGGCGCACGCCGACCGGTTCCGAGACCATGTGGTGAATCTAGCGGCCAGGTCCGACGGTCCAGCGGAAGGCGATGCGTCGGTTACTTCGGCATGCCACCGAGGTCGTCGAGCTCTTCGCCGCTGAGGCCGGTCATGAGCGACACAGCAGCGGCGTCGGTGCCGTTGAGCTGGCCGAGCGCGACCTTGATCCCGGCATTGATCTCATCGCGGTGGGCGTCGATGTACTCGCGCACGGCAGAGTCAACGATGTCCTTCTTCGAACGGGACATGAAGTGAGCTGCGTGCGACACGAGCTCGTCAGTGGCGGCGTCGACCTTGATCGGCGCAGTAGCGGTAGCCATAGCGCTGCCCTCCTTCTCGGGTACCAAAGTACCAGCGCCTACCGCGCCGGGCAATATTGAGCCCATTTGCAGGGGCTGGCGGATAGCTGGCCTCCGCCGGCACCAACTGGCTACCCCCAGAAGATCGGGTCGCCGCTGGTCTCGATGTGGTCGAGGAGCGCCTGGACGTTCTTGGTCGGACGCTTGCGCTTGTACTCGTGGAACTTCAGGTTGCGATCGCGCCAGTAGATCGCCCATTGGCCAGTCGACTTCGTGTAGCGCAACCGCGCGATCGGGAACCGGGTGTGCTCGCCGACGCCGTCCCACGGTGGCCTGACCTCGACGATGTCGACGTGTCGGTCGGAGACGTCGGCCTCGACCTTCAGCTCATCCCGCAGGTGCTCGGGCACGCGCTCCCGCGCCCACAGCCGGATGCGGTGAAGGTCAGTCTCTGGAAGTGCCATGACACCAGTCCATAGCGCATAACCTACGAGGCATCATGAACCTCGGGGACGACGCCAACCGCCTTGCCGCGGAGGCGCGTGCCCGCGTGTTGATCGACCGACAGCTCACCGACGCGGGCTGGTCTGCGCAGGACAGCAGGTCGCTCAACCTGTTCGCGGCCCAAGGCGTCGCGCGCCGCGAGGCAACGATGGCGACGGGGCACGGTCGAGCCGACTACCTGCTCTACGTCGACCAGAGGGTCGTCGGTGTGATCGAGGCCAAGCCTGAGGGCACTCCCCTGTCGGGTGTCGAGTGGCAGTCCGCGATGTACGCCGAAGGTCTGCCAGCCGATGTCAGGTTGGCGGCCCAGACCAAGGACGGCCGGCTCCCGTTCGTCTTCGAGGCCAGTGGCACCGAGACCCACCTCACCAACGGCTTCGACCCCGAGCCGCGGGCTCGCCGGATATTCAACTTCCCCAAGGCGGCCACCCTCGCCAAGACCCTGCGAGGGAAGGACGAGGAACACCCCACATGGCGAGGCAAGGTCACCGCCATGCCACCGCTGGACACCGCTCCCCTGCGGCGGGCACGCAGCGGTCGCCACCGACCCGGCGTTCCGGGCGGTCCTCGCCGCACGCGGTTACACCCTGAACGCTGAGACCGGGGAGATCGAGCAGCTCGCGCCGTACGTCGGTGCCTTCAGCGCCCGGACCAGTCAGATCCACCGCAACATCGACCGGTACGAAGCCCACTGGCGGCGCGAGCATCCCGGCGAGGAGCCGGGGCCGCGGCTGCGTGAGGCATGGGACCGGCGAGCGTGGGCCGAGGCCCGGCCGGACAAGGTCGTCCCCACCGACGGCGCTGACCTGGTCGCGCGGTGGAACTCCGAGCTACGCGCCCTGGGCTACCGCGACCCTGCTGCCCCCGCCGTGCTGGAGGCAACGCGGGTCGGCTGGATCGACCGGGACAGGGCTGCGGAATGGGTGATCTCCCAGCTCGGGGCCAAGCGGTCGGCGTGGAACGCCGCCGACCTCCGGGGCAAGGTCGAGGTCCTGCTGGCCCAGACCAATCTGGTCGCGGAGCCCGCCGCGCGGATCGAGCTCGCCGAGGACGTGACCGCCCGCGCCGCCGCTCGCTGTGTTCGGCTGCTCGCCTCACCCGACGTGCCTGGGCACGTCCGGTCGCTGACCTCGCAGCACGTGGAGATGGTGGAGGCGGACCTCGTCCACCGCCTCGCCCGCCGCGCCAAGCAGCCCGCCAGCCGGGTCCGGCTGCAAGGACGAGGGTTAGTGCGGATCGACCCCACCCAGGCCGCCGTCGTCGGCGCTCTGGCGGGTGACGGCCAGCTGGTGGTCGTCGAGGGCGCGGCCGGTGCAGGCAAGACCACAGCGTTGAGGTCGGCGCAGGCTCTGCTGGCACGGCAGGGGCATCGGCTGCTGGTGGTGACGCCGACGTTGAAGGCGGCTCAGGTCGCCGCCGCGGAGACCGGCGCCGACGGACACTCGGCCGCTTGGCTGATCCACCAGCACGGCTGGCGCTGGGACGCTGACGGGCACTGGGCACGCCGACCCGACGTCACACCCGACCCGGCCGCCCGACTGCGACCAGGGGACCTGCTGCTGGTCGACGAGGCGGGGATGCTGGACCAGGACGCCGCTCGCGGGCTCCTGACGATCGCCGACGAGGCCGGCGCGCGGGTCGCCCTCGTCGGCGACCGCCACCAGCTCCCAGCGGTCGGACGCGGCGGCGTCATGGACCACGCCCTCGCGTGGGCCCACCCCACCGCCGTCGTGTCGTTGGAGAAGGTGCACCGGTTCACCGACCCCGGCTACGCCGCACTCTCCCTGCGTATGCGCACCGGCGACGACGCGGCCGCCGTCTTCGAGGATCTGCGCCGCCGAGGTTCGATGGTGATCCATCCCAGCGAGGCCGAACGTACCGCCGCCCTCGCCGAGGCGGGCGCGGGCGGCGACCTCGTCCTCGCCGACACCCGCGAGCACGTGGCCAGCCTCAACGCCGCGATCCGCGACCAGCGACGCGCCAACACCACCCCAGGGGACTCGACCGTTGCGATCGTGACGGCCAGGGGCGAACGGATCGGGCTCGGGGACCGCGTCGCCACCCGCCGCAACGACCCCGACGTCGGGGTCGCGAACCGCCAGACCTGGGTCGTGGCCGGCACTTGCGAGGACGGCAGCCTGATCCTTCACGGCCACGGGCGCGATCGGGAGGTCCCAGCGGAATACGCCACCCGATTCGTCGAGCTCGCCTACGCCACCACCGTCCACGGAGCCCAGGGCGAGACCGTCGAGGCCGCCCACGTCGCCCTCGGCGAGACCACCGGCGCCGCGGCGGCGTACGTCGCCATGACCCGCGGCTGCCACAGCAACACCGCCCACCTCGTCGCCGAGTCCCTCGAGGACGCACGGAAGCAGTGGGTCGACGTCTTCAGCCGCGACCGCGCGGACCTCGACCCCACGCACGCCCGACAACTCGCCATCGACGCGATCGACCGGTACGGCGCGGCCACCGTGCGGCCTCCAATGCCACGACTCCCGGTCCCGGAGTACCGGCCGCCCATCTCACGGCCCTCCGGAATCGGCCTCTGAGAAGCGGGTGTAGCCAACGACTTAGGGAACGCCGTTGACCTGCACGAACGCAGCGTTCCCCCTCGCGTTCCCCTCCGTTGTTACCGCATTCCGGTAACGCCCCTCGCCCACGCTGATCGGCGTGAATCAACACCTTCACAAGTCCGCGGGGAAACGACTTAGGGATACCTGTTGACCTGCGGAAACACAGGTCCCCTGGCAGGTATCCCCCTCAGGTTCCCCCGATTCCGGGGAACCTGCCGCCCCATGCTGATCAACACGTACAGGTCGTTCGCGACGACAACCAGCGAGGAGCACCCGATGAGTCCTTGAACTTTCGGACGGGCGCCGCCTGACCTGCGAAAACGCCACCTCACGGGGGCGCCCGTCCCGAGGACGGGCGGGGCCAGGACGGGCGCGAATTGGTGCCCCCAGCGCGCACCGTAGGGCGCGTACCTCGACGACAGACACCCACCCATCACGAACGGCGACGAACGACGCCGGGAACCCAGCCACAAGGAGGCCGCCATGACCACACAACCCAACGCCCCACGACCCCGGCAGAACCCCGGCGACGACATGCTCACCCTCCAGGAGGCCTGCCGCTACCTCCGCGTGCCCGAGGGGACGCTGCGCTACTGGCGCCACCTCGGCGCCGGACCCCGCAGCTTCAAGGTCGGCCGCCACGTCCGCTACTGGCGCGCCGACCTCATCCTCTGGCTCACCGAGCAGACCAACCGTCCCCAGAACCGCAGCTGACCCTGCCCCACCGTCGGATCTCAGAGAGACGATGGAGCGATCCTGGAAGGAGCATCACCATGGCGGGAAACATCGCCAAGCGAGCCAACGGCAGGTGGCGGGAGCGGTACCGCGACGACGCCGGTAACGAACGCGCGAGGCACTTCGACCGCAAGATCGACGCCCAGCAGTGGCTGGACCAGGTCACCTCCGCGGTGGTCACTGGCACGTACGCCGATCCCAAGGCCGGACGGATCACGTTCGCGGCGTTCTTCGGCGAGTGGTCGGCCCGCCAGGTCTGGGCCCCCGGCACCGTGCTCGCGATGTCGCTGGCGGCCAGATCGGTGCCCTTCGCGGGGAAGTCGATGAAGCAAGTCCGGCGCTCGGACGTCGAGACCTGGATCAAGCAGATGAACGCCGCCGGGCTCGCCCCCGGCACGATCAAGACGCGGTACGTCAACGTCAGGTCGGTGTTCCGCGCCGCCGTGAAGGACAGGGTGATCGGCTCCGACCCGACCGACGGAGTACGCCTCCCCCGCGGCCGACGCGCGGAAGTCGCCATGTCGATCCCCGCTCCGGAGGAGGTGGGGCAGCTCATGACCGTGGCTGACGAACGGTTCCAGCCGTTCATCGGCCTCTGCGCCTTCGCCGGCCTGCGACTGGGCGAGGCCGCCGGGGTCCAGCTCGGGGACGTCGACTTCCTCCGCAGGTCGCTCAAGGTGTCCCGCCAAGTACAGCGGGTCAACGGCGGAGCGATCGACGTGCGGCCGCCGAAGTACGGATCAGAGCGCGTCGTCTACCTCGCCGACAGTCTCATCAACGTGCTCGCCGAGCACGTCACCGCTCATGGCACCACCGGCAAGGAGCGGTGGCTCTTCGCCGGGGAGGGCGACGACCCACCGCACCAGAACACCGTCGGCTACTGGTGGCGCAAGACGCTGCGCAACGCCAGCCTGTCCGGCATCAAGCTCCACGACCTGCGGCACTTCTACGCCTCCGGTCTCATCGCGGCCGGCTGCGACGTCGTGACCGTCCAGCGCTCGCTCGGCCACGCGAAGGCGACGACGACCCTCAACACCTACGCCCACCTCTGGCCGACCGCCGAGGACCGCACACGTAAGGCCGCGGAGTCGATCATGGCCTCGTCGCTCGGCGGGACGGTCGTGACACTCGCTGACGCTTCCAGGCCGGGTGAGCAAGCGAGATCTCGGATTGCACCTGCATTTCGCCGAGCTTCCCCGAGCAAACAGGCGGTGCGCCACAGCGCAGATTGACCGCGCGTCCGCGGCAGCGAATCCAGTCGTCCTAGTTACTCGGCCGCTCCGGTCGCACCCCGGGTCCTGCTGGTGCCAACGTGGGTACGCCGGCAACAAGGGACTTCTTGGCATGAACCGACCTACTCTTCGTGGTGCTGGCCTTCCGCCAACGCCCCCGCCTCGATGTCGGCTGTAGTCTGCGCCGCCGGCTCGGTGTCCGCTCCGCCGGTTGCTATCGAGCCTTCGCCGGACTCTGCTGCCTGCGTCCGAGCGCGATCCATCATCTCGATGACCGGCCATGTCACCAGCCGCAGACAGAACCACCACATGTAGAGCGCCGAGTAGCTCCACGCCGAGTTGTCATCGAGAAGGCCGTGCGCGACGTCGTTGCGCAGGTTCGGACCACCTTGGACGACCAGCATCGCCTTCATCTCCATGACCATCCCTGTACCAAAGATTTCCTCGGTCTCGGTCATGTCGAGAAGCGCGTTCAAGCTCTTCTCACTCTCCACGCCGTGCTCATCGACGAACAGCGTGTGCACGTCGTTCCGCCTCAACATGACCCGCACGACCTGCTCCAACTGCGGGACCAGAACAGAGACCGCAGCGCCGTAGTTGCCGCCCAAGCCGAGCGCCAGCCCGTCGCCCCACAACGTCTCGTGCCCCTCGGGCACCGTCGGCGACTCCACGCACAGCGACACCATGTACTGCCGGCTGAACCGGTGCTCAGTAGTCAGGACCTCTTGCGCAGGCTGGATGATGCCCTTTCCGAGCAATTGGGAGTGAAAGAACACCGTGCGGACCATCTCGGCCCACACCGCGTCCTCATCGGCCTGACCAGAAGACCCCGGCCTCGATGCGATCTTCCGGAAGTCAGAGGAAAACGTAGAGGATCCGAAGATGTGGCTGATGGTGCCCTCCAGCATCTTCGCGGCGTTTTCGCGCGTAGGTGCTTCGTCTAGCGGCGGTGCGAGCGTCGCGAATGCAGCGAGCGCGTCGAACTTGTCCGCGTGACCCGAGACCTGCGACCGTGCGTAGGACACGGCGTCAGTCAGATCGACCGGGTCCGACTGGATACGCATCATCTGCTCCATCGACGACTCCCGGCTCTCACGCAGCCGAGTGCGGAGGTCGTCGATGAGCTCGTCGAGTGCGTTCTCGAGCCGGTAGGAGCGCGGGATGTTTCGGAGGACTGCGATGGCCTTCTCCAGGAAATGGCCCTCGACCAGCGCGCCCGCATTCGGGTCCGTCTGAATGCGGGAATCGGCTTCTGCGACGTATGTCCGCGCAACGCGCTCGGTCGCCGCGTTCGCCGCCGCCGCGTCCGAACCACCAAGCCATGCGAGCGCCTCACGCTCGAGGTGGCGTGACAGGCGTGGCGTTACCGACGACGCCTCTGCCGCGAGCGCGAACAGCGCTTCGCGCACCTCAGCGCGCCCGGCCGCGTCGACACGACCGTGCTGGCGCAAGGTTTCCGCGAACCCCACTGTTCTGAAGTTGTCCGTCACCTGGCCGGCCAAGACCTGAGCCTTCAGCGCGTCCGACATGTCCTGCACCCGGGCCTGGCCGTCCGGGCCGCGCCGCGCTGCAAGCGCGAAGGCCCGAACCCACGCGTCCTTCCCCACGCTGAACCACACATCGCCCGTCAGCGGCGCGGCCCGGTAGGCGTCGATGGCTCGGTCCAACATCGCGATGTCCGACCGGTCCCCGTAGACCCAGGCGACATCAGCGACCCGGGCCCGCAGATCATCACGTTCGACCAGCGGAGCGATACGCGCCAGCAACGCCACCTGGTCGGCGTCCAAGTCCGCCGGTACCACCGTCCGCTTGCCACCGAACTGCATCGCGGGCGTGAACGGCTCCAACCAGTCCTCAGCGTTCAACATCGCCGACGACACCATCGCCAACACCTGCAGCACTAGTTCGTGAAGCCCCGTGACAGCCGGATCGGCAGCCGCCCGCTCGAGATGCGTTGACAACAGCTCTGGCGGCTCATAGGGGTCGTCAAGCGACGCCGCTGCCAGCACGTCCTCCCACCACGACGGGTCGATCGCGTCGCTCACTGGATCCATGTGCGCTCCTCCGCCTCCGCTTCTCTGCACCAAGCCCGCAGTCCCGAGTACACAAAGTCTACATGCGGGTATGCTGTTGGTGTGAATGGTGCTGCTTCTGACTTCCTGAACGTGCGTGAGACAGCCAGGCGACTGGCCGTGCACGAGAACACCGTGCGGGCGTACGCCAAGCGGGGATTGCTCCCGGATGCGCGGGTGCCGGGGACGTCGTTTTACAGGTTCCGTGCGAACGACGTGGAGCGCCTCAAAGCGCAGCGTGGAGCGCCCGCCGTGAGTCTTGCTGCCGAACGACGAACCGCCAGTCCCGAATATGCGACTGCAAGCCAGCTCGCGCTGTGGCCCCAGACCAACGCTCGCGAAGCTCAGGATCGGCTTCCAGAGTTGGTGCGTAGGCTGTTGTTCGAGACCCCCGGAGCTGGCCAGATCTCAATTCGGACAGGCGATGGGGTTGCCCTGGCCGGCAAGGACGGGGTAGCGACCCTCGAGGGGCAGACGCGATTGCTGCCGGCCGGACAGATCTGGTTCGAGTTCGGCACCGACAAGGACTCCAAGCGCAAAGCCACCAAGGACTACGACGGACGAAAGGGCGAGGCATCGCGAGATGTCACCTTCGTCTTCGTGACAGTCCGTCGATGGCAAGGCAAGGACTCGTGGGCCGCCGAGCGACGAGCCGAGAATCTCTTCAAGGATGTCCTCGTCCTCGATGCGGATGACCTCGAAGCTTGGCTGCAGGTTGCGCCTGCCGCACACCTGTGGATCTCGGAAACTCTCGGGCTTCGACCCCGGGACGCGCTGACTCTCGAGACATGGTGGGACCGCTTCTCCGCCGCGACCGAACCGACTCTTCCGCTGAAGCTCTTCATCGCCGGGCGGGCTAAGGAGGCGCAGCGACTGCGCTCCCTGCTTGGTGACGAGCCGAGGATTACATCGATCCAGACCGAGTGGGTCGCCGACGCCTTGGGGTTTCTGCACGCGTGCCTTACGCCCGACGACGACAATTCGACTGAGCCCGGCGCCGTCACAATCGTCCGGTCGGCGGGCGTCTGGGATCGAATGGTGGCACTCCCAGGGCCCGGGGTCTTGGTGCCCGACTTTGACAATGCAGACGTAGCCCGCGCCCTCGCTAGCGGGAGGCATGTCGTCTCTATCGTCGATAGCGGCTCTGCCGTGCGCCGCAGCGTCGACATTCGCCTGCCGAGGGTTGGCCGAAACGAGGCGGCCGAGGCCTTCCGAGCAGGCGACGTCGAGTGGCGCCACGCCGATCGCCTCGCGGTACTTGCTCGTCGGAGCATGCCCGCATTGGCGCGGCGCCTTTCGCGCTCACCTCGCGTGCAGCAGCCCACGTGGTCTCGGCCACCGCTGGCCGACACGCTCGCCGCACTGATGCTGGCCAGTCGTTGGACCGATCTACCGGAGGACCTGAACGTCCTGAGCGAGCTGGCCACTATCCCCTTGGTCGACCTACGGCGCGCTATCGCCGACGCCAGTCGCGGATCCGATCCGGCGATCCGGAACGTGAGGAATGTCTTTGTATTCACCTCCTTGGAGGAGGCGTTCCTCGAGTTTGGCAACCGGGTGTCATCAGATCTGGCATCGCGGTGGGCAGAGATCGCAACCAGCGTTCTCCTGGACCCAAATCCCTATGAAGGCCTCAATTCACACGAGCGGATCGCCGCTCAAATGAAGGGACAGCGCCGAACCTATTCTCCTGCCCTGCGGCGCGGCATCGCCGACAGCCTCGCCCTGGCAGGAGCGATCGAATCAGTCCCCGGTGGCACCAATCACGCTTCTTCAGTGGCCGAACGGGTTGTGCGCGACGTTCTGCGTCAGGTCAGTGCCGGCTCCAAGGGTCACACTTGGGGAGCGATCGCCGACGTGCTTCCGCTTCTTGCCGAGGCCGCTCCAGACACCTTCCTTTCGGCGCTGGAGGATGACCTTGCAACCAGCGAGCCGACCGTCGGCCGCATGTTCCAGGTCATTGACGATCCGCTGGCACTGGGGCCGTCGGGTCAACAGCATCACCTGTTGTGGGCCTTGGAAGTGCTCTGCTGGTCGCCAGACCACCTCGTTCGCGCAACACAGATCCTGACCGAACTCTGCCGCTACGACTTGCCGAAGAACTCGGGCAACAATCCCCTCGCAAGCATGTCGACCGTCCTTTGCGGATGGACTCGGAACACTGGCGCAGATCTTGCGACCCGACTCCAAGCGCTCGATGCCTGCCGGATCGTGAGCGAGACGACAGGTTGGGCTTTACTCAAGGCGCTGTGGCCCGACAGCAACGCCTGGGTCTCGCCGCCCAATGAGCCGCGCTATCAACTCTGGAGGCCCCCCAGCGACCGGATGCCGAACAGCGAATGGTTCGCTTTCGCGACGAGTCTGGTCGACCGAGCACTCGCATGGGTCACGGCAGATCGCACCGCCCTGCCGTGGCTTGTGGAAGCGTTGTCCACGGTGGGCCCGGACGACGCGAATCGGATCATCGAGTTCCTCGAGGACGAAGCATCGCGCGGCGACTTGGATGAAGACGTTCGACTTGCCCTGTTCGAACAGGTCCGAGAGACATCAACGCGGCACGAGCGTTTCCAGGACGCGGACTGGGCGATGCCGGCGGAGCGACGCGCCCGCTTACACAAACTGGCCGAATTGCTCCAACCTGCTGATGACCTACGCCGGTTTGCATATCTCTTCAGTTGGCGCCCCGACCTGTCGGGTGCAGACCTGAGCGACTACGAGCACTACCGGACAGCGCTGGAAGCCAAACGGCGCGAAGCACTTGACGTTCTGTTTGCCCGCTCCGACGCATGGGAACAGCTCGGCGCAGTAGCGGCCCGTGCTGAGGCTCCGACGCAGGTCGGTTGGGCTCTGTCAACATGCGAGCCGATTGATGCTCTCGACACCATGATGGAATGGCTGGCATCGGATAGCACAGCGCTCCAGGAAGCCGCGGCAACGTGGGTCCGTAGCCGCCTCGCCGTCGATGGACCAGCGGATCTCAGGCGAGCACTCGAACGGGGCGACGTGCAGAGCGAGGCCCTGAAAAGGTTCGTGCTCAACGTCCCGACGGAGAGCCGGTTCTGGGAGATTCTCCGCGAGTTCCCAGATGCTGAAGAGCTCTTCTGGTCCGAGGCACCTTTCGAGGTGGTTCCCCATGAGGATCTCACTAGTGCTATCGAGTTGCTCCTTGAGCGAGCACGAGCTTGGTCGGCGATTGCGGTCGCGAGCCACGGCATCTTCAACCCGACAGCAGACCAGAAGAAGCATCTCCCGAGCGCAACGCTGGTCGTATCCGTCTTGCGCGCGGCGATCACTCAGGACCCGGGTCGGGCGGGGGTATCACAGATGACCGGCCACTACGTGGGGACATTGCTGGACTACCTAGCCGCAGCCGACGTGTCGGTTGCCGACCTGGCATCTCTGGAGTTCGGCTATTTCAGGCTCCTCGAGCACAACCGCGAGCCACGTGCCCTTAACCGTGCTCTCACCTCCGACCCTGCCTTGTTCGTTGATCTCGTTCAACGCACGTTCCGGGGTGCAAACGAGCCTCGCCGTCAGAGCAAGAGCGCGGATCCGCTAACCGAACACGCTTGGTGGGTCCTTCGCGGTTGGCGCGGCTTCCCGGGACGACAGGAGGACGGCACACTCGATCAAGCTGCGATGCAGGAGTGGGTCAAGCAGGCTCGTCTGCAACTATCCGACCTCGACCGAGCGGACATCGGTGACGAATTGATTGGCCAGACCTTTGCTCAGGCGCCGGTCGACGCCGATGGTATCTGGCCACCAGTTCCAGTTCGAGATCTCATCGAGTCGATCGGGAGTCGCAACCTGGAGAACGGCGCAATCACCGGCCGACTGAACAGCCGCGGTGTCACCTGGCGCGGAGTCTACGACGGCGGCAGCCAGGAGCGAACGCTGGCTGAGCAGTACAAGCAATGGAGTCTGGAGGTCCAGGTGCATTGGCCCCGAACGGCACGGATCCTGCGCGCCATTGCAGAGTCCTACGAACGGGACGCCGTCCGTGAGGACGAACGAGCCCAACTGGACCAAGATCTGGACTGACACCGCTGGCAGCCCTGGCGATGAGCGCCATGGCCGTCGCGATGTCATCGCCAATTTCAGGCAGCGCCCGCGTCTGAGGTCCGCTTCTGCCGTGAACGATCCCGGACCTGCGCCACACCGCCTCACGAGTCACCTCACGGGCGGGTCATTGGCAACACTCGGGGTCCGGAGGGGCCCTCCGAACTGCCGGATCGAGCCCGTCACACTAGATTTCTTGCGGACTCTGTGCGGACTGGGAGGGGTCACACTCCCTCTGACCTGCGGTTTTGCGTGGATTCACACGTTGAAGCGGAACTCCACGACGTCACCATCGACCATGACGTAGTCCTTGCCCTCCATGCGCACCTTGCCGGCGGCCTTGGCCTCGGCCATGGACCCGAGCCGGTCGAGGTCCTCGAAGGAGACGACCTCGGCCTTGATGAACCCGCGCTCGAAGTCGGTGTGGATGACACCGGCCGCCTTGGGGGCGGTGTCGCCGCGGTGGATCGTCCACGCGCGCGACTCCTTGGGGCCAGCGGTGAGGTAGGTCTGCAGGCCGAGCGTGTTGAAGCCCTTGCGCGCCAGCTGGTCCAGACCCGGCTCGTCGATGCCGACGCTCTCGAGGAGCTCACGCGCGTCCTCGTCGTCGAGCTCGGCGACCTCGGACTCGAGCTTGGCGTTGAGGAAGATCGCCTCGGCCGGCTCGACGAGCGCCTGCATCTGCGCCTGCAGCTCGGTGTCGGTCAGCTGGTCCTCGTCGACGTTGAAGACGTAGAGGAAGGGCTTGGTCGTGAGGAGACCGAGCTGGGAGGCGATCTTCATGTCGACCCCGGCGGCGGCCCCCTTCGCGAAGAGCGTGTCGCCCGCCTCGAGCACCTCGCGGGCGGCGAGCGCGGTGTCGAGGACGTCCTTGTCGGTCTTCTTGCCCTTGACCTCCTTCTCGATCCGCGGGATCGCGGACTCGAGGGTCTGGAGGTCGGCGAGGACGAGCTCGGTGTTGATCGTCTCCATGTCGGAGGCCGGGTCGATCTTGCCGTCCACGTGGGTCACGTCGTCGTCGACGAAGGCGCGCACCACCTGGCAGATCGCGTCCGACTCGCGGATGTTGGCGAGGAACTTGTTGCCGAGGCCCTCCCCTTCGCTCGCGCCACGGACGATGCCGGCGATGTCGACGAAGGAGACCGTCGCGGGGAGGATCTTCTCGCTCCCGTGGATCTCGGCGAGCCGCTTCAGGCGCGCGTCCGGCAGCGGGACGACGCCGACGTTCGGCTCGATGGTCGCGAAGGGGTAGTTCGCGGCGAGGACGTTGTTCTTCGTCAGGGCGTTGAACATCGTCGACTTGCCGACGTTGGGGAGACCGACGATTCCGATGGAGAGTGCCACGGGGACAGGAGTCTAACCGCGCGAAGGGGGATCCCCCGCCTCGCCCGTCCCCGCGGCCACCCAGCGGTGGAGCACGACCCGCAGGACGCACCAGATCGCGACGAAGAGGAGGAGCAGGCCGACCAGCCGCGGCCACGACCCGCCGGAGGTCGCGAGGACGGGCACGTAGATCAGGACGCAGACCACGGGGATCGCCGCGAGGAGCAGCACGAAGTCCTTGGCGGTCTCCCGCCCCCACATGGACCAGAACGGCATGCGCGTGGTCCGCCGCGGCAGCTGCACGTCCTCCAGCGGGTCGCTCACGCGTCCTCCGGCGGGATGGAGTTCTCGAGGTAGGCGGTGGCGTCGACGGCGCCCATGGCGACCTCCGCGACCATGGCCGCGGTGTACGGGGCCACCCGCTCGGCGACGGTCTGCGCGTCGGCCCAGTGGACCGCCTTGATCTCGCGTGCCTGGAGCCGGGCCCCGGCGAGGACCTCCTCCGGGACGTGGCCGAGGTCGAAGAGGCACAGCAGAGCGTCGTCCCAGCCGCGGTAGGGCGGCAGCCAGTTGACGGCGAGCAGTCCCCGGACGGTGACGTCGAGGCCGAGCTCCTCCCTGACCTCGCGCACGACGCAGTGGGCCGGCGACTCCCCCGGGTCGACGATGCCGCCGGGCAGGTCCCAGTCCTGCTTGTAGACCAGCTCGCACAGGGCGATGCGACCGCCGTCCGTGCGCAGGACCCCTTGGGCGATGAGGCGCTTCTTGGGCAGGCGGGCGTTGAGGACCGAGTTGAAGGCGAGGCGCCCGGCCTCGGTCCCGAGGTCGGGACGAGCCGTCGAGGCCTTGACCTGTTCCTCGGTGGGCTCGTCGCGCGTCATGGCCCCGAGGCTACCCGCGCTACTCCCCCAGACGGCCGTCGATGCGCTCACGCAGCAGGTCCGCGTGGCCGAGGTGCCGGGCGTACTCCTCGATCATGTGCCCGAGCAGGGAGCGCAGGTTCCACTGCCACCCGCTGTGGTCGACGAAGGCCCGACCGCCTCGCCCCACTCACCGTCCATGTTGCCCGGACCGCGGAAGAGGGTGGCGACGTCCTCCCCTTCGACGCACTGGCGGAACCACCCGCGCTCGACGCGCGCCATGTGGCGGACGAGCCCGAGGAGGGAGATCGTCGACGGCTCCACCGCGCGCTCGGCGAGCTGCTCTGGGCCCAGCCCGGCGCACTTGGCCTCGAGCGTCTCGCGCTGCCGCCGCAGGAAACCGGTGAGCATCGTGCGCTCGTCGCCCGCGAGGTCCTGGGGCGAGCGGGGGTCGCGTCCGCTCGCGTCGACGAGTCCTTCGGCGCGCTGGGTGTCGCTCATGGCTCCACGATCCTGCGGCGCCTGCCGGTGGTCAACGGGTCGGCACCGTTGTCGGTGGTCGACGAGAGGATCAGTCATGGGGTCGTCGACACGGACGAAGGGGGATGACGTGGCAGTCGTCGAGACAGATCCGATGGACGCGAGGGGCGCAAGGTCCGCAGGAGGTGGGGAGGGGCCACCGGGGGCGATCGCCGCGGTGATCTCAGGCGTGGCCCGGGCCCACGCGGGTGCCCGCACCGCGGCACCGGGCATGGACGACCGGGACCTCGAGGCGGCACTCCGGAGCGCCGAGGCGGCACGCCGCACCATCGATGCCCTCGAGCTCACGCTCGTGGCGGAGCTCAACCGGCGGGGCGAGGAGCGGGGCCCCGACGGGCTCTTCCGCGAGCTCCGGCTGCCGGCCGACCGGGTCGCCGACATGGCACCGGACGTCCTCGCCCTCGCGGTCGCGGTGGGGCCGACGGAGGCCGGGCGCCGCTGCGAGCTCGTTGCCCGCGCTGCGACCGACCTGGCCGGCATCGTTCCCCTGCTTGCCAGCGGCCAGGTGAGCCGCCGGGCGCTGGAGCAGGTGCACCGGCACACGCAGGACACGAGCGCGGAGACGACGCAGGCGATCGTCGAGCACCTCCTCGGGGCCCGACGAGGCCAGCCCGGCTCCGTCCGGATCTGCGGGATGGAGCCGCACGAGATCGCCAAGACCTGCCGACGGCTGATCAGCCGGCTCGACCCCGACCTCATGCAGGCACGGGCCGAGGCCAACCGGCGGGACCGGCTCGACGTGCGCACCGACCCGGGGCCGGTCGGCACGACGTGCCTGACGGCGACCCTGCCCACTGAGGTGGGGGCCGCGATCAAGGCTGCGGTCGACGCCGCCGGGCGGGTCCGGCGGGAGAGCGACCCGACACTGACCGCCGGGAGCGCGCGAGCCCTCGGTCTCGCGGACCTGGTCCTGCGCGGGGTCGAGGTGGAGGCACAGGTACGCCTGGGGATCCCCGTCATCGCCTCCGCCGTGTCCCGCCTGACCTTCGCTCCGCCGCAGGGGTGCTGCGGAGGCACGACGGAGAGGGTGCGCCTCGTCACCGGGTCGGGCCCGGACGCGGTCGAGGTCCTCGCCGAGGAGTGGATAGCGGACGTCACCACCCAGGTCCGGCTCGACGACTCGGACCAGTCTCCGTGGATCTCCGGCACGACCATCCCGGGTGTCGGGTTCGTCCCGCCGGACGTCGTCGCCGCCATCGTCGGGCGCCTGGACACCCGGGTGGGCAGAGCGCTCCTGGACGCCCGCACCGGCACCCTCCTCGAGACGTCCACCGACCGGTACGTCGTCCCCAGGGCCCAGCGCGAGTTCGTCGCGACGCGTGACGGCACGTGCCGGATGTGGGGCTGCGGTCGCCCGGTGGAGTCCACGCGACTCGGCTGGCAGGCCGACGTGGACCACGCGCTCCCGTGGCCGCGGGGCGGGACCACGCCCGCCAACCTCTCGGCGCTGTGCCGGCACCACCACCGCGTCAAGCACGCTCCGCGCTGGACCCACCGGCTGCGGGCGGACGGGTCCACCGAGTGGGTCACCCCCGGCGGCACGACCGCCTTCACCTTCCCGGCGCACACCGTGGACACCGTGGACACCGTGGACACTGTGGACGCAGACGACCGGGCCAGGACCTCGTCCCCACCCACGGGGACCAACGAGGCAACCGGGCCGGCGACCCGGAGCGACGACCCGCCACCCTTCTGACCCGCGTTGTCGTCGGCCGCTGGTTGGCTGGGGCCATGGAGATCACGACGCTGCTGACCGGACTGGTGATCGGTGCGCTGGTGGGGGCCCTCGTCGCGCACCTGGCCGCACAGGCTCGGGTGGCGACTGCCCGCGCCGAGCGTGACGGGCTGCGCGAGCGGGTCGACGAGCTCACCTCGGCGCACGAGGACGACTCGCGCACGGCGGCCGCGCTGGCACCGATGGAGGAGGTGCTGCGGCGCGTCTCGCGCAAGGTCGAGGAGCTCGAGCGCGACCGGGTCGACCAGTTCGCCTCCGTCCGTGAGGCGCTCGGCCGGGTCGAGCAGACGACGACGCGCGTCGGGCACGAGGCGTCCTCGCTCGCCTCCTCGCTGCGCGTGTCCTCCGTGCGGGGTGCGTGGGGCGAGGTGCAGCTGCGTCGGGTGCTCGAGGTCTCCGGGATGCTGGCGCGCAGCGACTTCGACGAGCAGGCGAAGGGGGTGACCTCCGCCGGTCGTGACGTGCGGCCCGACGTCGTGGTCCGCCTGCCCGGCGGCAAGCACCTCGTCGTCGACGCGAAGGCCCCCATGTCGCACTGGTTGCAGGCCCAGGCCGAGGACATCGACCCGGGTGAGCGCGAGCGTCTGCTCGAGGGGCACGCGGCCTCACTTCGCGCGCACGTCGACACGCTCTCGGGCAAGGGGTACTGGACCGCCTTCGACCCCTCGCCGGAGATGGTCGTGTGCTTCGTGCCGTCGGACGCGACGCTGGCCGCCGCGCTGGCCCGGGTGCCCGGGCTCCACGAGGAGGCGATGGCGAGCAAGGTCGTGCTCGTCTCACCCAGCACCCTGCTGGCGCTGCTGCGCACCGTCGCCTTCGCCTGGCAGCAGGACACCGTGACGAGCGAGGCCCGCGAGCTGCTGGCGGTCGGCCGGGAGCTCTACGCGCGGCTCGGCAACCTCGGCGAGCACGCGACCCGGATGGGTCGCTCGCTCCAGCGGTCGGTCGAGGACTACAACCGCCTCGTCGGCTCGCTCGAGAGCCGGGTCCTCGTGAGCGCCCGCCGCATGCAGGAGCTCGGGCTGGCGACGGACGCGATCGACGAGGTCCAGCCGGTGACCGTGGCCCCACGGCCGCTCACCGCCCCCGAGCTCCTCGACGCGGTGGCCGTCGAGGACGCACGCCCCGAGCTGGACGTCGACAGCACGCAGGGTCGGTGGGAGGGTGGCCGGACGAGCACCGCGCAGGAGGAGGCCTCATGACGCAGTCACCGCAGGCGCACCCGGACATCCCGCAGTGGGAGCCGCCGGTCGCCGGCACCGACGCCGAGCAGGTCGTCGCCGCCCTCGACCGGCAGCGCGCCACCTTCCGGTGGAAGGCCGACGGCCTCGACGAGACGGGGCTGGCCCACCGGGTCGGCGTCTCCGAGCTCTCGCTCGGCGGCCTGCTCAACCACCTGGCCTTCATCGAGGACCTCGCCTCGACGCACTCGCTGGACGGCACCGAGATCCCCGAGCACTGGGGTGACCCGAGGGAGCCGGACCGGTGGTCGGAGATCTTCGCGCCGAGCGAGCCGGCCGAGGAGCTGTACGCCCGCTATGACGACGCGGTGGCCCGGGCGCGCACCCGCATCGCCCAAGCGGTCACGGCCGGTGGGCTCGACCAGAGGGTCGAGGTCGAGGACCCCGACCGCGGCAGCGCCAACCTGCGCCGCCTCCTGCTCGACCTGCTCGAGGAGTACGGCCGGCACACGGGCCACGCCGACCTGATCCGCGAGTCCGTGGACGGGCGCACGGGCGAGGACCCGCCGGACGACTGGACCTGGCCCCCGGCCTGACGACGGCCGACCCGGACCGTGCGCTCACCCGCCGAGCGCCGCCCCGAGTCCCGGCTCGGCACCGACCGTCTCCCACACGTCCATCGTCCCGAGCAGCGAGGGCGTGGCGAGCGCGACCCCACTCAGCAGGTAGCTGCGGGTCTTCGCGGGGTCCGCTGCAACACTGCGGAACCCGTTGAGCCGCTCCTCGGTGGGCTCGAAGACCAGGCGCTTGCTGTCGCTCGAGATCGGCGTCGTGTAGTCCCAGAAGACGCGCTGGCGCTCCTGCGCGTACCGGTCGAGGAGCTCGACGTCGCCGCCGTCGATCACGGCCCCGAGCGCCTCCGTCAGCGTGAAGGCGTCGAACATGCCGCCGACGAGGCCGAAGCCGCGGGTCGGGTTGGTCACGTGGGCGGCGTCGCCCGCGAGCAGGACCCGTCCGACGCGGTAGGTCTCGGCCGAACGCTGGTGCATCCGGTAGTGCCTCCACAGGAGCATCTCGTGCTCGAAGTCCTCCGCCGGCAGCACGGCCCGGAAGTGCTCGACCATCCGCTGCTCGATCCCCTCCTCGGGCAGGTCGAGGGACTCGGAGAAGGTGTGGCGCCACAGGCCGTCGGTGGTGATCTTGTGGATCACCGCTCCGTGCTCGTGGTCGATGAGGTACCCCGAGACGAAGTGGTCCTCGTACCGACCGCGGCAGTTGGTCGCGACGAAGCGCTCACCCCAGGTCATGCCCGCGAAGTCGAGGCCGAGTCCCCTGCGCACCACGCTGCGGGCACCATCTGCGCCGATGAGCCAGCCGGCGCGCAGGCCGTGGGTCCCGTCGGCGGTCTCGACGTGCACCGTGACGCCGGTGTCGTCCTGCTCGAAGCCCGTGACGACGTGCCCCCAGCGGATCTGCGCGTCGGGCAGCCGCTCCAGGTGGCTCCGCACGACGCCGGCGAGGGCGTCCTGCCCGAGGATGAGGCTGTAGGGGTGACGCACGTCGTCCGCCAGCAGCCCGATGTCCATCGACAACCGCTCGCCGGTGCGGAGCACCTGAGCGCTCGAGTCGTGGTTCAGCCACCCGGTGGCCATGGCGTCGTCGAGGACGCCGAGGCGCTCGAGCCCGGCCAGCACCGCCCAGTGGTAGGTCATGCCCCGGGGTTCGTCCAGGATGTCCTCTGCCGCGTCGAGCATCGTCACGGACACCCCCTGCTGGGCCAGTCCCAGTGCGGTGATGAGCCCGACCGGGCCCGCACCGACGATGATGACGTCGTTGTCGCTCATGCTCATGCCTCCTGCGCGATGCCGCGCTGACGATGGGTTGCCGCATCCTCGCCCGCGCCGCCGATCGACCCGCACTGCTCTTTCCACGCCTCGGAACCGCTCGGAAGCACCCTCTTCGTCCCGGGCGATGATGGCCCCATGACCACTGCGACGGGATCACCGGCCGACTGGTACTTCGAGGACTTCGCCGCCGGGCAGGTCTTCCGCACCCAGGGCCGCACCATCACCGAGGCCGACCTCGTGGGTTTCGCCGGGTGGAGCTGGGACACCAACCCGGTGCACACCGACGCCGTGCACACGGCGGACGGACGCTTCGGCCGGCCCATCGCCCACGGCGTGCTCGGCCTGTCGGTCGCCATGGGCCTGGCCTCCCGCCTGGGCATCTAGTGGATCCGGTGGGTGGCCGTCTGCACGAAGCGGCTGGTGCTCTCGGCGGTGAGCTCGGCGCTCTGCTCGACGGTGAGTTGTGCGCTCATGGGGGATGCCTCCTGGGCAGTGGTGGAACTGGTGTGTGCGTGACGCTAGCCACGCGCGTGCGCGCGCCCCAGAGGAGGTTCCGGCGCCCGGAACCCACTGGGCCGCCGTGAGCCCACGCACGACGAAGGGGGTGGATCCCGGTCGAGCCGGGACACACCCCCTTCGTCGTGGTCGCGGACCTAGGCGGTCACGGCAGGCGCGGCGTCCGTGTTCTCCGTGCCCCCCTCGATCTCGCGGTGGTCGTGGTCGTAGAGCGACTCCTTGCTCGTCTCCCGCATGAGGACGACGGAGACGACGGCCACGGCCGCGAGGACGCGAGCATGATCGACAGACCGATGCTCCCGTAGCCCGCGAGGATCGGGGCCGCGAGGATCGGCGGGAGCGCACCGGCGACGACGCTGCCGATGTTGAAGGAGACGCCCGTGCCCGTGCTGCGGTACGCGGTACGGAAGGTCTCCGGGAGGAAGACCGTCGTCGACGCGTTGGACAGACCGACGACGAAGAGGGTGACGGTCAGCGCGGTGCCGATGATGACCGGCTTGCCCGTGTCGACCATCGGGAAGAGGACGAAGGCCCACACCACGGCGGCACCGTTGCCGGCGAGGAGGATGGCGCGGCGCCCGACCTTGTCCGACATCCGTGCGCCGATCACCTGGCCGAGGATGCAGCCGGCGATCGCGATGAACTGGATGGTCAGCATCGTGTTCTTGGGGATGCCGAGGACCTTGGTGCCGTAGTTCGTCAGGTAGACGGCCCCCATGTAGAAGAAGGACAGCCACATCAGCACCGACCCGGAGGCGAGGAAGACCTCCTTGCGCTGGTTGGCGAAGAGCTCACGGACCGGCGCCTTGGCCGCCTTGGCGTGCTCGGCCTGGGCCATCGCGTCCTTGAAGACCGGGGTGTCGGTCACCCCGAGCCGGACCCACATGCCGACCGCGACGAGGATCGCGCTCAGCAGGAAGGGGATGCGCCAGCCCCACGAGGCGAAGGCGGCCTCGGAGATGCTCAGGCCGATGACGAGGAAGGTCAGCGTCGCGAGGAGCAGGCCGAAGGTCGTGCCCAGCGTCTGCGCGAGGGAGTACAGACCACGCTTGCCGGGTGGGGCGTGCTCGACGACGAAGAGGGCGGCGCTGCTCCACTCACCGCCGACGGCCAGGCCCTGGAGGAAACGCAGGACGATGAGGAGGATGGGCGCGGCCAGGCCGATCGTGTTGCCCGAGGGCAGCAGGCCGATGAGCACGGTGGCCGCACCCATGAGGAGCATCGTCGTGATGAGCGTGGCCTTGCGACCGACGCGGTCGCCCATCTGGCCGAAGACCAGGCCGCCGACCGGGCGCGCCAGGAAGGCGACGCCGAAGGTCGCGAAGGACGCGGCCGTGCCGGCTGCCGTCCCGAGGGCTGGGAAGAAGAGCTTCGGGAAGACGAGCGCGGCGGCCGTCCCGTAGATGAAGAAGTCGAAGTACTCGATCGTCGTGCCCATGAAGCCGGCAGCGACGACGCGCTTGAGCCCCTGGGGCTCGGCCGTTGGAGCGGTGGTTGCGGACATGCAGGGTGCCTCTCGCCGGCATGGGGCCCCGTTGCCCCATGTCTTGAGGGCCGAACGTACGGAGGCGATGCGGACCGACCAAGCACGAGTTCCGTCCCGTGGAAAACGCCGGTCCGGTGCCTCCGTGGTGAGGCGTCACACCTCCAGCACCCGCGCGATCGGCACGCCCGCGCGGTAGCTCAGGTGCAGGTGGTTGGGCGCGTCGAGCACCGCCAGGTCGGCGCGCGTGCCGACCTCGATGCGGCCGATGTCCTCCCGGTGCAGCGCCCGCGCCCCCCCGCGCGTGGCGGCGACGAGCGCCTCGCTCGGGGTCAAGCCCATCTCCCGCACCGCGAGCGCGATGACGAAGGGGATCGAGCTCGAGTAGCAGGTGCCCGGGTTGCAGTCGCTGGCGAGCGCGACCGAGACCCCGGCGTCGAGCAACGCCCGCGCGTCCGGGTAGGGCGAACGGGTGGAGAACTCGACGCCGGGCAGCAGGGTCGCGGTCGTGGTCCCGGCCGAGCCGACGAGGGCGTCGACGTCGGCGTCCGAGAGGTAGGTGCAGTGGTCGACGCTCGCGGCGCCGAGCTCGCAGGCGAGCTGCACGCCCGGCCCGTGGCCGAGCTGGTTGCCGTGGACGCGCAGCCCGAGCCCGGCGTCACGCCCCGCCTCGAGGACGACCCGCGACTCCTCGCCCGTGAAGGCGTGCGGCGAGTGGGGCTCGCAGAAGACGTCGACCCAGCGCGCGTGCGGCGCGCAGGCCGCGAGCATCTCCCCCGTCACGAGCTCGAGGTAGCCGGCCCGGTCCTCGCGCATCTCGGCGGGCACCACGTGGGCGCCGAGGTAGGTCACCTCGTCGGTGACCTCCGCGGCCAGCCGCAGGGCCCGTTCCTCGTCGGCGACGGTCAGCCCGTAGCCGGACTTCACCTCGACGGTGCTCGTCCCCTGGGCGCGCATCTCGGCCACGCGGGCCGCGAGCGCCGCCCGCAGGACCTCGTCGCCGGCCGCGCGGGTCGCCGCGACCGAGACGCCGATGCCGCCTCCGTCGTAGGCCTCCCCGGCCATCCGGGCGGCGAACTCCGCGGACCGGTCCCCCGCGAAGACCAGGTGCGCGTGGCTGTCGACGAACCCCGGTGTGACGCACCGCCCCTCGACGTCGATGACGGTGTCCGCCGCGGGTGCCGACGACGCCGGACCGAGCCACGCGATGCGGCCCTCCTCGACGACGAGGGCGTGGTCGGCGCGGGGGCCGGCGCCCCCTTCGCCGCTCCCGTCGCAGGTGACGAGCTCGCCGATGCCGGTGACGAGGGTGGACATGTGCTCAGCCCTTCTGCCGTGCGGTCCGACCGGTGATGACGCGGTGGACGAGCCGGGCGGCGACCCGGGCCGTGCGCGCGTCGACGTCGTACCGCGGGTTGAGCTCGGTGACGTCGAGGTGCACGAGCTTGCCGCTCGCGACGACCGCGTCGCACACGCGCTGGATGACGAAGGGGGGGACCCCCAGTGCCGCAGGCGCGCTCACGCCCGGGGCGACCGCCGCGGGCAGCACGTCCAGGTCGATCGACAGGTGCACCTCGTCGACACCGGCGAGGAAGCGCCGAACGTACGCGAGCGGCCCGGCCTCCGTCTGGCAGTGGTCGTCGAGCACCCAGGACGCACCGATCGCGTGGGCGGTGTCGAAGAGCGCGCTCGTGTTGCTCGTCCGGCTGATGCCGACGACGCCGTAGTGCACGTCGAGGCCGGCGGCCTGCCGCTCGCGTGCCATCTGCAGGAAGGGCGTCCCCGACGTGGGTCGGTCGGCCTCCCGCAGGTCGAAGTGCGCGTCGAGGTTGAGCACCCCGAGCCGGGGCCGCAGCCCCAGTCCCAGGTGGCTGCCGTACGCCGTCTCGTGCCCGCCGCCGAGGACGACGGTGAGCGGCGCGCCTTCCCGGGCGGTGGCGACGGCCCGGCCGAGGCGGGCGTGCCCCCCTTCGAGGTCGTCGTCGGTCACCTCGACGTCACCGTGGTCCGCGACGACGAGGTCGTCGTGCACGGCGAGCGAGGCGAGCGCCTGCCGCAGTGCGGTCGGCCCCTCCGCGGCACCGACCCGGCCGCCGTTGCGCGCCACCCCCGCGTCGCTCGCGAAGCCGACGAGCGCGACGTCCGCACGGGCACCCGGCTCGACGACCGCGTTCCAGAAGCGACGGTGCTGCGGCCCCTCGCCGTCGCTCCGGCCCTCCCACGCGAAGGGGGCCATCAGCCCGTGGTCTCCGCGTCGCGGATCGTCGGCGCCATCGGCACCCGCACGCCGCGCTCGGCCGCGACCGCCGCCGCCCGCGCGTAGCCGGCGTCGACGTGCCGCAGGACGCCCATGCCGGGGTCGTTGGTGAGCAGGCGCTCGAGCTTCTGCGCGGCCAGCTCGGTGCCGTCGGCGACGCCCACCTGGCCGGCGTGGATCGAGCGCCCGATCCCGACGCCCCCGCCGTGGTGGATCGAGACCCAGGTCGCGCCGGACGAGGCTGCGGTGAGCGCGTTGAGCAGCGGCCAGTCGGCGATCGCGTCGGAGCCGTCGAGCATCGACTCGGTCTCGCGGTAGGGCGAGGCGACGGAGCCTGAGTCGAGGTGGTCACGACCGATGACGATGGGCGCCTTGACCTTGCCGTCGCGGACGAGCTCGTTGAAGAGCAGGCCGGCCCTGTGGCGCTCGCCGTAGCCGAGCCAGCAGATGCGGGCGGGCAGGCCCTCGAACTCGACGAACTCGGCCGCAGCGTCGAGCCACCGGTGCAGGTGCTCGTTGTCCGGGAAGAGCTCCTTGAGTGCGGCGTCGGTGACGGCGATGTCCTCCGGGTCCCCTGACAGCGCCACCCAGCGGAAGGGGCCGAGGCCCTCGCAGAAGAGCGGCCGGACGTACGCCGGGACGAACCCCGGGAACTCGAAGGCCCGCGCGTACCCCGCCTGCCGGGCCTCGTCGCGGATGCTGTTGCCGTAGTCGAAGACCTCGGCCCCCTCGTCCTGGAGCTCGACCATCGCCTGCACCTGCCGGGCCATCGACTCCCGCGCCTTCTTCGTGAATCCCTCGGGGTCGGCCGCGGCCTCGCGCTGCCACTCCTCCAACGACACCTCCGAAGGAAGGTAGCTCAGGGGGTCGTGCGCGCTCGTCTGGTCCGTGACGACGTCGATCGTCAGGTCACCGGCACGGTGCCGGGCGAGCAGCTCGGGGAAGACGTCCGCGGCGTTGCCGACGATGCCGATGGACACCGCGCGACGCTCCCCCTTCGCCTGGGTGGCGCGGGCGATCGCGTCGTCCACGGAGTCGGCGATCTCGTGGAGGTAGCGCTTGGCGACGCGACGCTCGAGGCGGGTGCTGTCGACGTCGACGACGAGCGCGACACCGCCGTTGAGGGTCACGGCGAGGGGCTGCGCGCCGCCCATGCCGCCGCAGCCGCCGGTGAGCGTGATCGTGCCCGCGAGGGTGCCGTCGAACCGCTTGCGGGCCACGGCCGCGAAGGTCTCGTAGGTGCCCTGCAGGATCCCCTGGGTCGCGATGTAGATCCACGAGCCGGCCGTCATCTGGCCGTACATCATCAGGCCCTCCGCCTCGAGCCTGCGGAACTGCGGCCACGTCGCCCAGTCGCCGACGAGGTTGGAGTTGGCGAGGAGCACGCGCGGCGCCCACGGGTGGGTGCGCAGCACACCGACCGGCTTGCCGGACTGCACGAGGAGGGTCTCGTCGTCGGCGAGGTCGGTGAGCGTCTCGACGATCGCGTCGAAGGCCCCCCACGACCGCGCGGCACGGCCGGTGCCGCCGTAGACGACGAGGTCGTCGGGCCGCTCGGCGACCTCGGGGTCGAGGTTGTTCATCAGCATGCGCAGCGGCGCCTCGGTCTGCCAGCTGCGGGCGGTGAGCTCGGTGCCGCGGGCGGCACGCACGGGACGGGCTCCGTCCATGGTGATCACTCCTTCGTGAGGAGCACGCTCCCTGAGGAGGTTGCGGAGCAACCGTCTCGAAGGGGTCGTGCTGGGATGGACTAGCTGAGTGGGCCGGTCGCGGACTGAGCGGCGGCGAGGACGGACCCGTCGACGACGGCCGCGTGGGCGGCCGCCAGGTCCGGTGAGGTGAAGCGGTCGGGTCCGGGGGTGACCCGGCCGTGCGCGGCGAGGGCCTCGATGACGGCGCCCGACGCCGGACCGGGGCGAAGGGGGGCCCGCAACGCGATCCCCCGCGCCGCGGTGTGCAGCTCGACGGCCACGACCCGCGCGAGCGCGTCGACCGAGCGACGCAGCTTGCGCGCCGCGCCCCAGCCCATCGACACGTGGTCCTCCTGCATCGCGCTGCTCGGGATCGAGTCGACGCTCGCGGGGGCGGCGAGGCGCTTCATCTCCGAGACCATGCCCGCCGCCGTGTACTGGGCGATCATCAGCCCGGAGTCGGTGCCGGGGTCGTCCGCGAGGAAGGGCGGGAGGCCGTGGTTGCGCGCGACGTCGAGGAAGCGGTCGGTACGTCGCTCGCTCATGCTCGCGACGTCCGCGGCGACGATCGCGAGGAAGTCGAGGACGTAGGCGATCGGCGCCCCGTGGAAGTTGCCGTTGGACTCGACCCGGCCGTCGAGCGTGACGACCGGGTTGTCGATGGCCGAGGCGAGCTCGTACCCGGCAACCGTCGCGGCGTGCTCGACGGTGTCGCGGGCACCGCCGTGGACCTGCGGTGCGCAGCGCAGGGAGTAGGCGTCCTGGACGCGGGTGCACGCCGTCGGGTCGCGATGGCTGTCGCGGATCGGGCTGTCCCGCAGCACTGCTCGCAGGTTGGCCGCGGAGAGCGCTTGGCCCGGCTGGGGGCGCAGGGCGTGCAGGTCGGCGGCGAAGACGTCGTCGGTGCCGAGGAGGCCCTCGATGCTCATCCCGGCGGCGATGTCGGCCGTGGTGAGCAGCCGACGCAGGTCGTGGACGGCGAGGCAGAGCATGCCGAGCATGCCGTCGGTGCCGTTGATGAGGGCGAGGCCCTCCTTCTCGTGGAGCTCGACCGGGGTCAGTCCCGCGGCGGCCAGCGCGTCGGCGGCGGGGAGGTGCTCACCGTCCGCGACGACCTCCCCTTCGCCCATGAGGACGAGGGCGCAGTGGCTGAGCGGCGAGAGGTCACCGGAGCAGCCGAGCGAGCCGTACTCGTGGACCACGGGCGTGATCCGCTGCTGGATGAGTGCGAGGTAGAGGCGCAGGGTCTCCTCGCGGATGCCGGTACGGCCGGTCGCGAGGGTCTGCACGCGCAGGAGCATGAGCGCGCGGACGACCTCCGCCTCGACCTCCGAGCCGGCCCCGGCGGCGTGGCTGCGCACGAGCGAGCGCTGCAGCTGCGTGCGCTTCTCGTGCGGGATGTGGGTCGTGGCGAGCGCACCGAACCCCGTGGAGACGCCGTAGTGCGCCTCGGTGTCCTGCGCCAGGCCCTCGATGACCGTGCGGGCGGCGCGCACGCGCTCCCAGGCGGCGTCGCTGATGGTGACCGGCGCGCCGTGCCGGGCGACGGCGACGACCTCGTCGATGGTGAGGGGCCGGTCGCCGAGGACGACGGCGCTGGTGTCGGTGCTCATGCGTCCATGCAACTCCTCCCCGCCCCTGCCCGGGCACCGACCAGACCGGATAGTGTCTCGGATACGAGACAGGAGCCTCATGCCCAATGCCTCCGCCGCAGGCCATGCCCTGCGTGCCCTGACCCACCTGGCCAGTCGCGCCGAGCCGATCCCGGCGGCCCACCTCGCCCGGGCCCTCGGCCTGCCGCGCAGCAGCACCTACCACCTGCTCAGCGTGCTCGTGGAGCACGGCTACGTCGTCCACTACGAGGAGGAGCGCACCTACGGCATCGGTGCTGCCGTCCACGAGCTCGGCGCCGGCTACCAGCGCCAGGACCCGCTCCAGCGCCTCGCCCGCCCGCTCGTCGAGCGCCTCGTCGACTCCACGACGCACAACGCCCACCTCGCGGTGCTCTCGGGGCGCGACGTCCTCTACGTCATCGAGGAACGTGCGGCGGGACGCCCTTCGCTCGTCACGGACGTGGGCGTGCGCCTGCCCGCGACGGTGACCGCCAGCGGTCTGGCGATGCTCGCGGCGCTGCCGCGGCGCCAGGTGACCGCGCTGTACCCGTCGGCCACGGTCATGGTGAGCGAGGGCCCCTTGACCCCGTCGGCGTTGCGACGCGAGCTCGTCGACGTGCGGGCACGGGGCTTCGCGGTGGAGGTCGGCTCCGTCTCCCCCGGGCTCTCGTCCGTCGCCGCGGCGGTCCTCGACCGCGACGGCCACCCGGTCGCCGCGGTGGCGCTCACCTACCGCAGCGACGAGGTGGACGAAGGGGGTGCCGCCGGCCTCGCCGCGAGCGCCCGGGAGACGGCCGGCCGGATCAGCGCCCGCCTCTGACCCCACGCTGCGCCCCCCTGTGCCAGAGTGCGACGGGACGTCGTCGAAGAAGGGCTGGCCGGTCATGCGCATCGTCGTGGGCGCCCCGGGCCAAGCACCGCGCCGGACGTGCAGCCCTCGCCGGAGCTGATCGACGGGGCCCTGGCCAGTGCGGGGACTACCGCGTCGTGGACGGGTCGCCGCTCGCCGTGGGTGCCGCGTCAGTGCAGCTGGCCGGCGTCGCCGAGCGCGCCGGCGTCGTGCTTCATCTGGTCGCTCATGCCCGCGGCCTTGAGGTCGCGACGCAGCTCCTTGGGCAGGGCGAAGAGGAGCGACTCCTCGGCGGCGACGATCGGCTGCGGCTCGCCGTAACCACGCGCCGCGAGGAAGTCGAGGACCCCGCGCACGAGGATCTCGGGGACGGACGCACCGGAGGTGACGCCGACGGTGCGCACCCCCTCGAGCCAGGCCTCGTCGATCTCCTCGGCGTAGTCGACGAGGTGCCCGTCGCGCGAGCCGTGCTCGATCGCGACCTCGACGAGACGCACCGAGTTGGAGGAGTTGCGCGAGCCGACGACGATCATCAGGTCGCAGTCCTTGGCCATCTGCTTCACGGCGAGCTGGCGGTTCTGCGTCGCGTAGCAGATGTCGTCGCTCGGCGGGTCCTGCAGCTGGGGGAACTTCTCCCGCAGCCTCCGCACGGTCTCCATCGTCTCGTCGACGGACAGGGTGGTCTGGGAGAGCCAGACGACCTTGTCGGGGTCGCGGACCTCGACGTTGGCGACGTCGTCGGGGCCCTCGACGAGCGTGATGTGCTCGGGCGCCTCCCCGGAGGTGCCGACGACCTCCTCGTGGCCCTCGTGACCGATGAGGAGGATGTCGAAGTCGTCGTCGGCGAAGCGCACGGCCTCGCGGTGGACCTTGGTCACGAGCGGGCAGGTCGCGTCGATCGTCTTGAGGCTGAGCGCCTTGGCCTCCTCGTGGACGACCGGGGCGACACCGTGCGCGGAGAAGACGACGGTCGCGCCCTCGGGGACCTCGTCGGTCTCCTCGACGAAGATCGCGCCGCGCTTCTCCAGCGTGGTGACGACGTGCTTGTTGTGGACGATCTCCTTGCGGACGAATACCGGCGGCCCGTAGAGCTCGAGGGCCTTCTCGACGGTGACGACGGCGCGGTCGACGCCGGCGCAGTACCCACGGGGGGCCGCGAGCAGGACGCGCTTGGCGTCCTGCGGGGCCGCGCCGGCGATGGGCTGGGTCGCACTGGTGGTCATGGGCCCCATCGTAGGTGAGGGCCCTGAGCGGGCCCTGACCGTAGGGCCCCGGGACCGAGCGCCGTCGTCGGGGGCCTCGTACGCTGGCCCCGTGAGCGCACCCCTGCCGGACAAGGCCGCCGACACCACGGCCGATCAACCCTGGCCGGTGCGCCTGCTCAGCATGAAGATCGCCGAGTACGTCGATCGCATGTCGGTCACCTGGGTCGAGGGGCAGGTCGTCCAGCTGACCCGCCGGCCCGGCGCGCGCACCGCGTGGCTGACCCTGCGTGACCCCGACGTCGACATGTCCCTGTCGTGCATGGTCCGCACGACGGCCCTGGATGCCATGCCCACGCCGCTCGGCGAGGGGGCACGCGTCGTCGTCCAGGCCAAGCCGAGCTACTGGACCCAGCGCGGCTCCCTGTCGATGGACGTGCGCCAGATCCGTCCGGTCGGCGTCGGTGAGCTGCTCGCCCGCATCGAGTACCTCAAGCAGCACCTGCGCTCGGAGGGGCTCTTCGACGCCTCCCGCAAGCGGTCCCTCCCCTTCCTGCCCCGCCGCGTCGGGCTCGTCTGCGGGCGCGCGAGCGCCGCCGAGCGCGACGTCGTGGAGAACGCCCGTCGCCGCTGGCCGGGCCTCCCCTTCGCCGTCAAGCAGGTCGCGGTGCAGGGACCCACCGCGGTGACCGAGGTCGTGGCGGCGATCGCCGAGCTCGACGCCATGGACGACGTCGACGTCATCATCGTCACCCGCGGCGGCGGGTCGGTCGAGGACCTGCTGCCCTTCAGCAACGAGACGATGGTGCGGGCCGTCGCCGAGGCGCGCACCCCCGTCGTGAGCGCGATCGGGCACGATGTCGACAGCCCGCTGCTCGACCTCGTCGCCGACGTGCGTGCCTCCACCCCGACCGATGCCGCCAAGCTCGTGTGCCCCGACGCCGCCGCCGAGCGCGCCGGGGTCCTCGACGCCCGGGGTCGCGCCCGGGCGGCCCTGGCCGGCCTGGTCGAGCGGGAGCGCCGCGGCCTGGTGCACCTCACGAGCCGGCCGGTGCTCACCGACCGGACGGCCTTCGTCCGCGGCCAGCGCGAGGTCGTCGAGTCGCTGCGGCGGCGCGCCCACGGCCGGGTCGAGGCGCGCCTGCACCGCGAGCGCGACCGCATCGTCCACCTGCGCGCCCAGGCCCGGGTGCTCTCCCCCGCGTCCACCCTCGAGCGCGGGTACGCGATCGTCCAACGGCCCGAAGGGGAGGTCATCACCTCACGCGAGCCCCTCGCCGTCGACGAGCTGCTGCGCGTGACGGTGGCGGACGGCGACTTCGCCGTGCGGGTCACCGGATCCTGACCGCCCTTCGTCGCCGGAAAGTTACTTGCGGGTACGACGTGCACTACAGGAGCAGAAGCGCGCACGAACCCCGAGATCTCGGGATTCGGCCACCGCAGATCCCGCCAGCATGTCGTCGTACCCGCGGGTCACGAGCCGGGACCGACGTCGGATGCCACGCATAGGGTGGTGTCCATGGCCATCGATCCGCAGCAGACCGAGCAGGAGCAGACCGACGTCGCCGACCTCAGCTACGAGGAGGCGCGGCAGGAGCTGGTCGAGCTCGTCGCCCGGCTCGAAGGGGGTCAGGCCGGCCTCGAGGAGTCGATGCGGCTGTGGCAGCGCGGCGAGGCGCTGGCCGCGCACTGCGAGGCGTGGCTCGACAAGGCCGAGGCGAGCCTGTCGCCGGACGCGGCCGCTCCCCCTTCGTCGGCCACCACGCCCGCACCGACCGACGACTGACCGCTCGCCTGCATTGCCCTAGGGGAATGCAGGTTCAGGTCCGCATTGCCCTAGGGGAATGCAGGTCCTCAGCTGCTCGCGGAGGGTGTGGGGTTGGTGACCTTCGCGGGCTCCAGGTGATCGGCGAAGAGCTCGAGCTGCTCCCAGCTCCCGGTCCCGGTCACGAGCGTGGTCAGCTCGCCCTTGTCCTCGGGGACGTGGACGAGGCTGCGCTGGATCTTGCCCTCACGGTCCCGCTTGACCCAGCTGGTCCCGTCCTTGGTCTCGAGCACACCGACGCGGGCGCCGTTGTTGGTCTGGGTGTCGACCCAGGCCTTGCCGGGGTCGAGGGCCTGCTGCACCGACACGTACTCGCCGTCGGGCGTGGTGTAACCCGCGTTCCAGACCATGACCCCGTCCTTGGAGCGGACGTAGCGCACGTTCGTGGCGACCCAGCCGTCCGGCAGGCCCTTCGCGTGGGCGAAGGGCTGCCCGGCCTGCTGCGCGCGGTACTGCGCGGTACCGGCGACGTCGACGGACTCGGGCGTGCGGTTGTTGGCCCGGCCGGTCATGAAGAACAGGGCCAGGGTGATCGCGACGATGACGGCCATCGAGCGCACCATGTTGGCGGTCGTGCCCTTGGCGTAGTGGCTGGCGCCACGCGCGGGCACCCCCTGCTGCGCGGCCAGCTCGGTCGGGGTCAGATCGCGCTGCGGCGCGTCGGCGGGGGCGGTCTCGGCGGGCTCGCCGGGGGTCGAACTCATGGATGACATGGTCGCACGCGCGCATGGGAGCGGCAGATAGGCTCGGAGGCGACGAGCACCACGCCACCCGAGGAGAACGATGAGCGAGTCCAAGCCCACCCAGAGCGCCGCGGTGATGCACCCCGACCGCAACCTCGCGATGGAGCTCGTGCGCGTCACCGAGGCCGCCGCCCTCGCCGGCGGGCGGTGGGTCGGTCGTGGTGACAAGAACACCGCCGACGGCGCCGCCGTCGACGCCATGCGCGAGATGATCTCGAGCATCCAGATGGACGGCACCGTGATCATCGGCGAAGGCGAGAAGGACGAGGCCCCGATGCTCTACAACGGCGAGAAGGTCGGCGACGGCACCGGCCCCGCCTGTGACGTCGCGGTCGACCCGATCGACGGCACGACCCTCACCGCGAAGGGGATGACCAACGCGGTCTCCGTCATGGCCGTCGCCGACCGCGGGACCATGTACGACCCGAGCGCCGTGTTCTACATGGACAAGCTCGTCACCGGTCCCGACGCCGCCGACACCGTCGACATCCGCCTGCCCGTCGCGGAGAACATCCGTCGCATCGCCAAGGCCAAGCGCACCCAGCCCGAGGACGTCACGGTCGTCATGCTCGACCGTCCCCGTCACGCCGAGCTGGCCGAGCAGGTCCGGGCTGCCGGGGCGCGTATCCGCTTCATCTCCGACGGTGACGTCGCCGGCGCGATCATGGCCGCGCGCCCCGACACCGGCATCGACCTGCTCCTCGGTGTCGGCGGCACCCCCGAGGGGATCATCACCGCCTGCGCGATCAAGTGCCTCGGCGGCGTCATCCAGGGCAAGTTGTGGCCCCGCGACGACGAGGAGCAGCAGCACGCGATCGACGAGGGCCACGACCTCGACCGGGTCCTCACGACCGACGACCTCGTGCAGACCGACAACTGCTACTTCGTCGCCACCGGCATCACCGACGGCGAGCTGCTCCGTGGGGTGCGCTACCGCGCCGGCGGCGCGACGACCCACTCCCTCGTCATGCGCAGCAAGTCCGGGACGACCCGCCTCGTCGAGGCCCACCACAACCTGACCAAGGTGCAGCGGCTCTCCCCCGCGCTCACCTCCTAGCCGTGCCCAGCCTCCGCCGCACTCCCGCCCCGGCCCCCACCCTCGTCGTCGGCGAGTCGCTCGTCGACGTCGTCGTCGGCGCGGACGGGAGTCGGGACGAGCACGTCGGAGGCAGTCCGCTCAACGTCGCGGTGGGGCTGGCCCGGTTGGACCACCGGGTCAGCCTGGCGACGTGCTTCGGCCGGGACGCCCGCGGCGCGACGATCGGTGCCCACCTCGCCGATGCCGACGTCCACCTCCTGCCCGGCAGCGACAGCGCCGAGGAGACCTCGGTCGCGACCGCGACGATCGACATCACCGGCGCCGCCACCTACGACTTCGACCTCACCTGGCGGATGCCGCAGCTGCCACAGGTCACCGGGCACCTGCACACCGGCTCGATCGGCGCGCTGCTCGGTCGCGGCGGCGTCGACGTGCTCGCTGCCATGTCGGGCGCGGCACGCACCACCACCGTCTCCTACGACCCCAACGTGCGCCCCGCGCTCCTGCCCGATCGCGAGGTCGCGCTCGCGGAGATCGAGCGCCGCGTCGCCGTGAGCGATGTCGTCAAGGTGAGCGACGAGGACCTCGAGTGGCTCGCCGGCGGCCCGCTCGACGGCGACGCCGTCGCCGACCGGCTCCGCGCCTGGCGGGCGCTCGGACCCACCCTCGCCGTCGCCACCCTGGGGGCGAAGGGGGCCATGGTCATCCTCCCTTCGGGTCGCCGCGTGGACCTGCCGGGTCGTCAGGTGGTGGTCGCCGACACCGTGGGTGCCGGGGACTCCTTCATGGCCGGGCTGGTCTCCGGGCTCCTCGACGCCGGCCTGCTCGGTGGCGCGGACGCGCGCAGGCGCCTGCGCAAGGCGCGCGGTTCCGTCGTGGTGCCCGCGGTGCAGCGCGGCATCGACGCGTCGGCGCTCACCGTGCAGCGCCCGGGAGCACAGCCGCCCACCCGCGCCGACCTCGCCCGGTGAGCGACTGGGGACGCCGGGCCGGGGAGCTCAGCGACGAGGCGATCGCCGCGGGCGAGCCCACGGCGTGGTTCGAACGGCTCTACGCCGAGGCGAGCTCCGGCGCGATCGGCATGCCGTGGTCACGCACCGCCCCCCACCCCGAGCTGGCTCGTCGGGCGGCCACGCGCGGACCGACCCTCGACGGGCGCGCCGTCGTCGTGGGCTGCGGGCTCGCGGCCGACGTCGCCTTCCTGGCTGCTCAGGGCTGGACGACCACCGGGTTCGACCTGTCCCCCTCGGCCATCGCCGAGGCGCGGCGCCGGCACCCCGCGCTCGACCTGCACGTCGCCGACCTCACCGACCTGCCGCGGGAGTGGGCCGGGGCCTTCGACCTCGTCGTCGAGATCTTCACCCTCCAGGCCGTTGAGGCCCGCGTGCGTCCGACCCTGGCCACTGGTGTGCGCAGCCTCCTCGCGCCCGGCGGGCGGCTCCTCGCGATCCAGTACCGGCACGACGGGAGCGAGTCCCCGCAGGACGGACCGCCCTTCGCGCAGACCCGCGACGCGATGCTCGCCCTCGGCCAGGGACTGCGCCTGGTCTCCCTCGACGAGGTCCCCGGCCCGCTGTGGGTCGCCGAGTACACCCGGGACGGCGACGCCCCCGACCGCTGATGCGGCCGGGGGCGGTCGGGTGTCCCGTCAGGCGGTGGGCTGCGCCTCGCGTGCCTTGGCCCGCTCGAGCGCGCGGGTGCGGTCCTCCTCCGACTGCCGGGCGAGGTCCGCTGCCCGCTCCTCGTCGCGGGTGAGGCAGTCCCCCGACTCCGGGTCGAAGACGTGCATGAGGGCCGGGTCGAAGACGAAGTGCCCGTCGTCGCCCTCACGCACCCGCGAGCGCGGGTCGAGGTTGATGACCATCTGGGTGCGCATGCCCTCGCCGTCGAGCTCCTTGTCCAGCTCGTCGAGCTTGGCCTTGACGTCACCCTCGACCGAGAAGGGCACGTAGGCGTACTGCTCGTTGCCCAGCCACTCCGTCTGGTCGACGGGCGCATCGAAGTGCACGCCCTGGCTCGGGACGTCGCCCAGGTCGGAGTCCTTGATGTGCTCGGGTCGGATGCCGACGATGAGCAGGCCCGTGCCGCCGGCCCGCTCGCGCACGGCCGCCGGCAACGGCACCCGGCAGAAGGGCAGGACGAGCTCGTCGCCCTCGATCTCCGCGGGCAGGAAGTTCATCGGCGGGGTGCCGATGAAGCCCGCGACGAAGAGGTTGACCGGCTGGTCGTAGAGCTCGCGAGGGCTAGCGCACTGCTGCAGGACGCCCTTCTTGAGCACTGCGACCCGGTCACCGAGGGTCAGGGCCTCGGTCTGGTCGTGGGTGACGTAGATCGTCGTGACACCGAGACGCCGCTGCATGCGTGCGATCTCGGTGCGCATCTGCCCGCGCAGCTTGGCGTCGAGGTTGGACAGCGGCTCGTCGAAGAGGAAGCCGTCCGCGTCACGCACGATCGCCCGCCCCATCGCGACTCGTTGCCGCTGGCCGCCGGAGAGGTTGGCCGGCTTGCGCTCGAGGTGCTCGTCGAGCTCGAGCATGGCGCTCGCGGCGGTGACCTTCTGCCGGACCTCCTCCTCGCTGTGCGCCCCCTTCGCCAGACGAAGGGGGAAGGCGATGTTCTCGAACACGCTCAGGTGCGGGTAGAGCGCGTAGTTCTGGAAGACCATCGACAGGTTGCGGTCCTTCGGGGACTTGTCGTTGACCCGCTCGCCGTCGATGAGCAGGTCGCCGCTCGTGATGTCCTCGAGCCCGACGACCATGCGCAGCAGCGTCGACTTCCCGCACCCGGACGGGCCGACGAAGATCATGAACTCGCCGTCCTTGATGTCCAGGCTCACGTCGTTGACCGCCGGGAAGCCGTCGCCGTACTTCTTGACGAGGTTGTTGAGGGTGATCTCAGCCATGGGATTCTCTCCAGTTCTTGAAGGCGGGGGTCAGCCCTTGACGGCGCCCGAGGTCAGGCCGGCGACGATCCGGCGCTGGAAGATCAGCACGAGGATGACGACGGGGATGGTGACGACGACGGAGGCCGCCATGATGGCGCCCGTCGGCTGCTCGAACTGGCTGGCCCCGGTGAAGAAGGCCAGCGCGGCGGGGACCGTGCGGGCCTGGTCGGAGGTCAGCGAGATCGCGAAGACGAAGTCGTTCCACGCGGTGAAGAAGGTGATGATCGCCGTGGTGAAGACGCCGGGTGCGGCGAGCGGGATGATCACCTTGCGGAAGGCCTGCCAGCTGCTCGCGCCGTCGACCTGGGCGGCCTGCTCCATCTCCCACGGGATCTGCGTGAAGAAGGCCGACATCGTCCAGATCGACAGCGGCAGGGTGAGTGCGAGGTAGGGGATGATCAGGCCCGGGATCGTGTCGAAGAGCCCGACCCGCCGCCACACGTCGAACAGGGGCGTGACCATCGCGACGACGGGGAAGAAGCTGACCGCGAGCGCGGTCGTGAGGATCATCTTCTTGCCCTTGAACTCCAGCCGCGAGATCGCGTACGCGCAGAACATCGCGAGCACGACCGAGATGAGGGTCGCGAGCAGGCAGACGATGAGCGAGTTGCGCAACGCCGGCATGAAGAGGTCGCTCGCTCCCCCGGTGAAGATCAGCCGGTAGTTGTCGAGCGTCGGGTCCTTCGGCCAGAAGTTGCCGAGATAGCTCGACTCCGGGTCCGCGAGGGTGTCGGCACTCTTGAGCGAGAGCGAGAGCATCCACAGCAGCGGCAGCGCGGTCCAGATCATGATCGGCACGGCGAGGGCGGTCCACAGTCCCGACCCCTTGATCGGCTCCTTGGCCATGTCAGTTCCTCCCCTGGGTCAGGTCGACCTTGAAGCCGCGGACGAAGAGCGCCGCGATGGCGAGCACGCAGAGGAAGAGGATCACCGACAGCGCCGACCCGAGGCCGATCTCCGTCCGGTCGATCGTCTGCCGGTAGATCAGGCCGGAGAGGGAGTTCGTCCCGTTGGCGCCTCCGGTCATGATGAAGATGTTGTCGAAGATGCGGAAGGCGTCGAGGGTGCGGAAGAGCACCGCCACCATGATCGCCGGCTTCATGTTCGGCAGGATCACCTTGACCAGCACCTGCAGCCACGAGGCGCCGTCGACCTTGGCCGCCTCCTCCATCGAGGTGTCGACCTGGGCGAGGCCGGCCAGGAGCAGCAGCGACATGAACGGCGTGGTCTTCCAGATCTCCGAGAGGCAGATGACGAAGATCGAGGGCCAGAAGCTGCCGAACCAGTCGTAGTTCTCGCTGACGCCCGGGACCCAGCTCGTCCACCTGTTCACGAAGCCCGTGTCGGTGCGGTACATGAAGAGCCAGGTGAAGCCGGAGACCACCGTGATGATCGAGTACGGGATGAGCACGATGGTCCGCAAGGTGCGCCGCGGGAGCACGATCCGGTGCATCACCAGGGCGATGATGAAGCCGAGGATCAGCTCGACGACGACGGTGATGACGGTGATGAGTACCGTCGCCCACATCGCGCTCCAGAAGACGGAGTCGCTGAAGGAGACGATGTAGTTGTTGAGCCCGACGAACTCGCGGTTCGCGGGGTCGGTGAGCCGGTAGGCGAAGAAGCTGTTCCACACGGCCTGCAGGATCGGGTAGGCCGTGACGAGCAGCATGACGACGAAGGCCGGCATGGCGAGCTTCCAGCCCAGTCGCTCCTCGGCCCGGGAGCGGTCGGACAGTCGGGGCTTGGCCCTCCTCGTCCTCGTCACCTCCGGCGACGGGTCGGTCACGGTACTCACAGCAACGCATCTCCCTTCAGCACGTCCTGGAGCAAGGTGGTCGTCTGCTGCGGCGTGCTCCCCGGGTCGACCGACCCCGGTGGGCTGTACTCACGCTGGATCCCGCTGGAGACATCGCCGTAGTACTGCGTCAGCGGACGCGGTCCGCTGGAGTCGAGGGACTGGCGGATCAGGGCCGCCATGGGGAAGGCCTTCTTCACCTCCGGGTCGTCGTAGACCGCCTTGCGGGCGGCCGGGTTGCCGGTGCCGACCATGTACTTCTTCTGGCTCTCCTCGGAGGTCAGGCACTCGACGGCGTCCCACGCCTGCTCCTGCTTCTCCGAGGAGGAGGCGACGGCCATCTCGATGCCGCCGAGCGGGGGCTTGGACTCGGTGCCCTCGACCGTCTGCGGGTAGCGCGCCCAGGCGAGGTCCTTCATCCAGTCGACCTTCGCGCCCGAGAGCGCGGCGTAGACGTAGGGCCAGTTGACCATGAAACCGGCCTGCTCGTTCTGGAACATGTCCAGCGTCGTCGTCTCGTTGGTCGAGCTGAGGGCCGGTCCACCGACGCCCTCGGAGGAGACGGAGCGGATGATCTCCGCGGCCTTCTTGCCCCCCTCGGACTCGAGGCCGAACTTCAGCTGGCCGCCGTCGGCGCCGGGGTTCTCAACGATGTGGTCACCGCCGCCCTCGACGAGCGCGTTGATCCACACCATGTAGCCCTCGTAGCGCGAGGCCTGCACACCGATCTCGCTGTCGGTCTCCTTGGCAGCCTTGATCACCTGGTCCCAGGTGACCGGCTTGGTCATGTCGAGTCCGGCCTTCTTGGCGACCGACTTGCGGTACCAGAGGAGCTGGGTGTTGGCCCAGAAGGGAGCGGCGTACAGCTCGTCCTTCCACGTCGCGTTGGTGACGGAGGGGTCCACCGCGTCGCCGGTGAACTCCTCCTTCTTGTCCTGCGGCACCGGCGCGAGGAAGCCGGCCTCGGCGAACTCGGCGACGAAGACCGGGTCGATCGACATGAGGTCGACGCCCTTGTCCTGCGAGGCGAGGCGCCGCAGGAGCTGCTGGCGCTGGTCGCTCGCGCTGTTGGGCAGGAGCTGGACGCCGATCGTGTAGGCGCCGTCGGAGGCGTCCGAGCACTCCTTGGCCAGTTGGGCCTGGCCGCCACCGGCGGGGTCGGAACCACCACCATCGGGATTGATGTACCAGGTGAGATGGGCGGTACCCCCGCCACTGCTGTCGTCGCCGCACGCGGCCAGCCCGAGGCTGGCGGCGGTGGCCGCGGCCGCCATGAAGGCGATCCGACGCCGTCGTCGTGTCACCACGTCACTCCTCTCGTCCCGGGCGCGACAAGGACACACGACGTCGCCTCCCTGCGCCCTTGTCTACACCCCGGACGTGGTCCGCACCACGTTCCCGCGGCCACGATCTCGGGTCGCGACGTGTTTGTGATGACAGGGGTCAAGTGGGGTCCGGCGCCGGGTCTAGTGTGCAAGGACCACGTCGAAAGGAACCCGATGCCCGCAACCCCGTCCGCCCCTGAGGACTTCGCCGACCTGATGGCGGCCAACCAGACCTTCTCCGAGAGCTTCGCGCTGAGCGGCTTCGACGGGATCGCCCACGCGGGCGTCGCGATCGTCACCTGCATGGACAGCCGGATCGACCCGCTCGGCATGCTCGGCCTCGCCCCGGGCGACGCCAAGATCTTCCGCAACCCCGGCGGTCGCGTCACCTCTGCCGCGCTCGAGGCCCTCGTCCTCGGCGTGCACCTGCTCAAGGTCGAGCGCATCCTCGTCATCCCGCACACCCGGTGCGCCATGGGCAGCGCCACGGAGGACGAGTTCCGGGCCAAGGTCGGCGCCTCCGCCGGCCAGGACGCCTCGTGGCAGGGCTTCCACGTCGTCCACGACCAGCTCGACGCCCTGCGTCAGGATGTCGCCGCCGTGCGCACGCACCCGCTCATCGCCGGGCGCGCCAAGGTCGGCGGCTTCGTCTACGACGTCGACACCGGCCTGCTCGCCCAGCACTTCTGAGTCGGACCCGCCCGTGGTGACAGGGGTCGCACGTCCCCTGTCACCACGGGCAGCATCGTCTGAGCGGCGTCAGAGCGCCAGGCGCTCCCTGACGACGCCGGAGAGCCGTTCGGCGGTGGCGAGGGCCCGCTCGTGGGTCGCGGCCTCGACCATGACCCGCACGACCGGCTCGGTGCCGGACTTGCGCAGCAGGACGCGACCCTCTTCGGCGAGCGAGGTCTCCTCCTCCACGACGGCGGCGCGCACCCCTTCGTCCCCGTCGACGCGGTGCTTGTCGACGCCCTTGACGTTGATGAGGACCTGGGGCATGCGGGTCATCGCAGCGGCGAGCTCGGACATCGGCCGCCCGGTGGCGGCGACCCGGGCGGCGAGCATGAGGCCGGTGAGGACGCCGTCGCCGGTCGTGGCGTGCTCGAGCATGATGACGTGGCCGGACTGCTCGCCACCGAGCGAGTAGCCGCCCCTGCGCATCTCCTCGAGGACGTAGCGGTCGCCGACGCCTGCCTGGACGACGGTGATGCCGGCCCGCTCCATGGCCCGGATGAGCCCGAGGTTGCTCATGACCGTCGCGACGAGGGTGTCGTCGACGAGCTGCCCGCGCTCTTTGAGGTCGATCGCGAGGATCGCCATGATCTGGTCGCCGTCGATCGGCTGGCCCGCGGCGTCGACCGCGAGGCAGCGGTCGGCGTCGCCGTCGTGGGCGATGCCCAGGTCGGCGCCGTGGCGCAGCACCGCCTCCTGCAGCGGCTCCAGGTGGGTGGAGCCGACCCCGTCGTTGATGTTGAGCCCGTCGGGGTGGGCGCCGATGACGTGCACGGTGGCCCCGGCGAGGCGGAAGACCTCCGGCGAGACCTCGCTCGCGGCGCCGTGGGCGGTGTCGAGGACGATCGTCAACCCGTCGAGGCGCTGCGGCACGGCCTGGAGCAGGTGGCGCACGTAGCGGGTGCCCCCGTCCTCCATGCGGGTCACGCGGCCCACGTCGACACCGGTCGGACGCTCCGGCTCCTCGCCCATCGCGGCCTCGATGGCGTCCTCCACGGCGTCGGGCAGCTTGTGCCCACCGAGGGCGAAGAACTTGATCCCGTTGTCCGGCATGGCGTTGTGCGAGGCGGAGAGCATGACGCCGAAGTCGGCGCGCGTGTCGGCCGTCAGGTAGGCGACGGTCGGGGTGGGGACCACGCCCGCGTCGAGGACGTCGACGCCGCTGCTCGCGAGGCCCGCGATGACCGCCGCGGAGAGGAACTCACCCGAGGCCCGTGGGTCCCGACCCACGACGGCGAGGGGTCGCCGCCCCTCCGTGCCCTCGGGGTCGCGCAGCACGAGTGCCGCCGCCTGGGCCAGTCGCAGGGCGAGGTCGGCCGTGATGACCTCGCCGTTGGCCAGGCCGCGCACACCGTCGGTACCGAAGAGTCGGGACATGGATGGAACTACCTCTCGTGGGGGGACCGCCGCATGTCGCAGGGGCAGCGGGCCTGATCGACGATACCCGCTGGTTACGCTGGAGGACCGCAGGTCCAGGGTGTCGAGAGAGAGCACGATGATCGAATTCACGCCGTCCGACGGCCCCACCCTCGGGGTCGAGTGGGAGATCGCGCTCGTCGACGGCGAGACCTTCGACCTCGTCCCGCTGGCGGACAGCGTCGTCGAGCCGCTCGCCGCCGAGGACGGCCTCGCGCCCAAGCTGCACCGCGAGCTGCTGACCAACACCGTCGAGATCGTCACGGACAAGTGCCGGACCGTGCCCGAGGTGGTCGCCGACCTCTCCGCGAGCCTCACCCGGCTGCGCTCGCTCACCGACGACCTGGGTCTGGAGATGCTCTGCGCGGGCACGCACCCCTTCGCTCGGTGGGAGTCCCAGCAGGTCAGCGAGGGCGCGCGCTACGCGACTCTCATCGACCGCACCCGGTGGTGGGGCCGGCAGATGCTCATCTACGGGGTGCACACGCACGTCGGCGTGACCCACCGCGACAAGGTGCTGCCCCTCCTCGGCGGCATGCTCACCTACGCCCCGCACCTGCAGGCGCTCTCCGCGTCGTCGCCGTGGTGGGGCGGGGTCCCGACCGACTACGCGAGCAACCGGGCCCAGATGTTCCAGCAGCTGCCGACGGCCGGCCTGCCCTTCCAGTTCGACACCTGGGCCGAGTACGAGCGCTACGTCGACGACCTGCTCGTCACCGGCGTCATCGACGAGATCAAGGAGATCCGGTGGGACCTGCGGCCCTCACCGCGCCTCGGCACCCTCGAGGTGCGGGTCTGCGACGGTGTCCCGACGATCCACGAGATCGCCGCCATCACGGCCCTCACCCAGTGCCTGATGGTCCACCTCGACGACCGGCTGACCGACGGCGGCACGATCCCGGTCCTGCCGCCGTGGCACGTCCAGGAGAACAAGTGGCGCGCCGCCCGCTACGGCATGGACGCGATCATCATCCTCGACTCGCGCAACCGCGAGCGCCTCGTCACCGACGAGCTGCACGACCTGCTCGAGCGCCTCTCCCCCATCGCCCGCCGCCTCGGCTGCGAGGCCGAGCTCGCCGGGGTCGAGGACATCATCCGCAGCGGCGCCAGCTACCAGCGCCAGCTCGCCGTGGCCCAGGCGCACGACGGTGACCTCGTCGAGGTGGCGCGCTCGCTCGCGGCCGAGATGCGGGCCGGGCGGCCGCTGCCCGCCTAGGCCCGCGCACGGCGAAGGGCGCCACCCACCGTGAGGTGAGTGGCGCCCTTCGTGGTCTCCAGGTGCGTGCTGCGCACGCTCCTCGACCAGCGGGTGATCGGTGGATCAGCGCTTGCTGTACTGCGGGGCCTTGCGGGCCTTCTTGAGACCGGCCTTCTTGCGCTCCGGGACGCGGGCGTCACGGGTGAGGTAGCCGGCCTTCTTCAGCGTGGCGCGGTTGAGCTCGGGGTCGACCCCGTTGAGCGAGCGCGCGACGCCGAGCCGCACGGCACCGGCCTGGCCGGAGGGGCCACCGCCGTGGACGCGCACGAGCACGTCGTAGGCGCCGTCGAGCTCGAGCGCGACGAGCGGCTCGTTGACGATCTGCTGGTGGACCTTGTTCGGGAAGTACTCCTCGAGCGTGCGCCCGTTGACCTTCCACTCGCCGGTGCCCGGGACGATCCGGACGCGGGCGATGGCCTGCTTGCGGCGACCGGTGGCCGCGCCGGGAGCGGAGGCCGAGGGACGGCGCACGGGCTCGTCGGAGCCGCCGGCGACGGGGCCCTCGGACTCGGAGGTGTAGGAGCTCAGCTCGGGCTCGTCGCCCTCGAGCACCTCGGTGTTTTCGGTGGTCTCAGCCACGGGTAATCCTCAGTTCCTGATCGGGCGCGCTTACTGCGCGACCTGCGAGATCGTGTAGGGGGTGGGCTGCTGGGCGGCGTGCGGGTGCTCGGCACCCGCGTAGACCTTGAGCTTGTCCAGCTGCTGGCGGCCGAGGCTGTTGCGCGGGAGCATGCCGCGGACGGCCTTCTCCACGGCGCGGGTCGGGTGCTTCTCGAGCATCTCGGTGTAGTTCATCGACGACAGGCCGCCCGGGTGACCGGAGTGGCGGTAGGCGCGCTTCTGCTCGGCCTTGGCGCCGGTGAGCGCGATCTTGTCGGCGTTGATGATGATGACGAAGTCGCCGGTGTCCACGTGGGGGGCGAAGGTCGTCTTGTGCTTGCCGCGCAGCAGGATGGCGGCCTGGCTCGCGAGGCGGCCGAGCACGACGTCCGTGGCGTCGATGACGTGCCACTGACGGGTGATCTCACCGCCCTTGGGGGTGTACGTGCGCATGTTCATGCCTTCTGCTCGTCCGTCCCCCTCGTGGTTGAGCGAAGGGGAGGCGCCCCTCGTCCTCGCAGGGACGGGGCGCCGCTTCGATCAATTCTACGGGGGCCGAGCGGCCTGCCGAAATCCGTGCGGACGGGTCACAACCCTTGCAGGACAGGGCTTTTCGCCCCCTTCGACCGCTGCGTGCAGGATCTGCGCCGGACAACTGCACAATACTTGTGCAATTCTTGGGCGGTGACCGAGACCCCGTCCGCCGCTCCCTGGCGCCTGCTGGCGCACCCGCTGCGCTCCCGGATCCTCGCCCACCTGCGGCTGCACGGCGGCGCGACGGCCGCGGAGCTGGCCCGCGCCCTCGGCACCAACACCGGCGCCACGAGTTACCACGCCCGCGTGCTCGCCCAGGCCGGGCTGCTCGAGGACACCGGGCTGGGTGACGGGCGCTCGCGGGTGTGGGCCGCCGCCGAGAGCGGCGAGGAGGAGGACCTCGAGGCGGTCGCCGTGAGCACGATCGACGACGCGGAGGAGCTCGCCGACGCGCTCTGGCTCGCCCACGACCTCGTCGACCACCACGCCCAGCGACAGCACGCGTGGATCGACTCCCAGGTCTCGTGGCCGCTTGTGTGGCAGGAGGAGTGCGGCATCGAGGACCGCGAGGTGCTCGTCGACGAGACCCAGCTCGCCGCACTGCGCGCCGAGCTCGGCGCCGTCCTCGACCGCTACCGACGGCGCGGCGCGGGCACACCCGGAGCGCGACGGGTCACGGCCACCGTGGCGCTCACCCCGCTCCCCCGGCGCCCGTAGGGTGGCCGCTGCCACCCGGGTCCGCCGAGCGCGACCAGGTCACTCCTCGCGTCGGGCCCGGGCCTCGAGCGCCCGGGCCGCCAGCGCGTCGTCGGCCGGGTACCCGACCTCGACGAGGCAGAGCCCGTGCGCCGGCATCACCTTCACGCGCGGGTCGCGCACACCCGTGGTGAGGACCTCGGCGGGGAAGTCCGTCCCGCGCGCCCCCGTCCCCACCGGCACGAGCGCGCCGATGAGCGCGCGCACCATCGAGTGGCAGAAGGCGTCGGCGAGCACGCTCGCCTCGAGCAGCCCGTCCTCGCGGCGGGTCCAGTCGTAGCGCAGCAGCGTGCGGGTGGTGCTCGCCCCCTCGCGCTTCTTGCAGAAGGCCGCGAAGTTGCGCAGCCCGAGCAGCTGCCGGGTGGCGGAGTTCATGGCGTCCACGTCGAGCGGCGTGCGCAGGCTGACGACCTCGCGCCGACGAAGGGGGTCCACCCGCGCCGGGTCGTCGCACACGAGGTAACGGTAGCGCCGGCTCACGGCCGAGAAGCGCGCGTCGAAGCCCTCGGGCGCGACCCGTACGCGGTGCACGACGGCGTCGGGCGGCAGGACGCCGCGCAGGCGGGTCGCCAGGGCTTCCTCGGGGCGACGGCCCGAGTGCCCGACCGCGCGCTCCAGCTCATCCGGCTCGATGTCGACGTGCACGACCTGCCCGGCCGCGTGGACGCCGGCGTCGGTGCGCCCGGCGACGGTCAGCCGCGCCGGCTCGGCCAGACGCAGCACCGTCGTGATCGCCGCCGACAGCTCGGCCTCGACGGTCCGCAGCCCGGGCTGCGCCGCCCACCCGTGGAAGTCGGTCCCGTCGTAGGCGAGGTCGAGGCGCAGCCGCATGCGGGCCAGCGTAGGCGAGCCGACGACGAAGGGGGCCGCACCCATCACGGGTGCGGCCCCCTTCGCCGGGGTGTCCGAGGACTCAGGCGGCTCAGGCCTCCTCGTCGGACTCCTGCTGCTTGGCCTCGCCGCCGGCCGGCTCGAAGCCGGCCGCCTTGGCCTCGTCGGCGTTCTTGAACCAGACCTCGGCGGTGGTCTGGTCGTACCACTGCGAGCCCGCGACGTGGTACTTCATCGAGTCGAGGTTGCCCTTGACCGTGTACTCGTCGCTCGGCGCGGCACCGTCCTCGAGCGGCGCAACGGCACCCTCGGGCAGGTCCACGAGCGCGGCGGGGGCAGCGGTCTCGGCCTCGGTCTCGGCCGCCTCGTCGCGGGCGGAGCGCTGCGTGGCGGCCTCCGCCTCGGCGACGACCGCTCGCCGGGGCTTGGCGTCGACGGGCTCGCGGACGAGCTCGATGACGCACATGGGGGCGTTGTCACCCTTGCGGGCGGCGATCTTCGTGATCCGGGTGTAGCCACCCGGGCGGTCGGCCACGTCGGGCGCGATCTCGACGAAGAGACGGTGGACGACGCTCTTGTCCTTGACGACCGTCATGACCTTGCGGCGGGCGTGGAGGTCACCACGCTTGGCGAAGGTGATGAGGCGCTCGGCCAGGGGACGCAGACGCTTGGCCTTGGCCTGCGTCGTCGTGATCTGGTCGTGCTCGAAGAGCGCGGTGGCGAGGTTCGCGAGGATCAGCCGCTCGTGAGCCGGGCCGCCACCGATACGGGGACCCTTGGTGGGGGTGGGCATGTGGTTCTCCTTGGTTTCTGACCTACCGCGCGTCAGCGGTGGTCAACAGGGCGGTGGGTCAGAGCTGCTCGTCCTCGGCGAACGAGGCATCCTCGTCCACCGACTCGTCGTCGTCCTCGCCGTAGCCGGGGATGGACGTCGGGTCGAACCCGGGCGGGCTGTCCTTCAGGGCCAGGTCCATCTCGTGCAGCTTGGCCTTGACCTCGTCGATCGACTTCGCACCGAAGTTGCGGATGTCGAGCAGGTCGGCCTCGCTGCGCCCGACGAGCTCACCCACGGTGTGGATGCCCTCGCGCTTGAGGCAGTTGTACGAGCGGACGGTGAGGTCGAGGTCCTCGACCGGCAGCGCCAGGTCGGCCGCGATCGCGGCGTCGGTCGGCGACGGGCCCATGTCGATGCCCTCGGCCTCGACGTTGAGCTCGCGGGCCAGGCCGAAGAGCTCGACCAGGGTCTTGCCGGCGGAGGCCAGCGCGTCCCGGGGGGCGATCGAGTTCTTGGTCTCGACGTCGACGACGAGGCGGTCGAAGTCGGTGCGCTGCTCGACACGGGTCGCCTCGACCTTGTAGGTCACCGCGAGGACCGGCGAGTAGATGGAGTCGACCGGGATGCGGCCGATCTCCTGGTCGCCGGACTTGTTCTGCTGCGCCGAGACGTAGCCGCGACCGCGCTCGACCGTCAGCTCCATCTCGATGGAGCCCTTGTCGTTGAGCGTGGCGATGTGCAGGTCGGGGTTGTGCACCTCGACACCCGCGGGCGGGTTGATGTCGGCGGCGGTGACCGCACCGGCACCCGACTTGCGCAGGTACATCACGACCGGCTCGTCGTTCTCGCTGGAGACGACGAGGGACTTGATGTTGAGGATGATCTCGGTGACGTCCTCCTTGACCCCGGGGATCGTGGAGAACTCGTGGAGGACCCCGTCGATGCGGATCGAGGTGAGCGAGGCACCCGGGATGCTCGAGAGCAGGGTGCGACGCAGCGAGTTGCCGATGGTGTACCCGAAGCCGGGCTCGAGGGGCTCGATGACGAACCGCGAGCGGTTGTCGGCGATGACCTCTTCGCTGAGGTTGGGGCGCTGTGCGATGAGCACGGTGATTCTTCCTTCCCACGGGCGACCGCTATATGACGCCTCGTGAAGGTGTCCGGTCGTGAGCCGGACGGTGGCTCCCGCATCGGTCCGCGGGAGCCACCCTCAGTGCAGCTGGATCAGTTCTTCGAGTAGAGCTCGACGATGAGCTGCTCGGTGAGCGGGGTGTCGATCTGCTCGCGCGTCGGCAGCTGGTGCACGAGCACCTTGAGGCTGCCGGGGATGACGTGCAGCCACGCCGGGATCGGACGCTCACCGAAGGTCTCGCGAGCGAGCTGGATCGGGAAGGCCTCGACCGACTGCTTGCGGACGGTGATGATGTCGTACTGCTCGACCCGCTGGCTGGGCACGTCGGTGCGCACGCCGTTGACCTCGAAGTGGCCGTGCGTGACGAGCTGACGGGCCTGACGACGCGTGCGGGCCAGGCCCGCGCGGTAGATCACGTTGTCGAGGCGTGACTCGAGGATGATCAGCAGGTTGTGACCGGTCTGGCCGGGGCGGTTGGCCGCCTCCTTGTAGTACCGGACGAACTGCTTCTCCATGACGCCGTAGGTGAAGCGGGCCTTCTGCTTCTCCTGCAGCTGGGTGAGGTACTCCTTCTCCTGGATCCGCCGACGGCCGTGCTGGCCGGGCGGGAAGGGACGGAGCTCGAAGTTCTTGTCGCCGCCGACGAGGTCGAGCTTGAGGCGGCGGGACTTCTTGGTGATGGGGCCGGTGTAACGAGCCATGTCTTATCTGTCTCCCGTATCTCTGCTGCTCAGACGCGACGGCGCTTGGGCGGGCGGACACCGTTGTGCGGGCTGGGCGTGACGTCCGAGATCGCGCCGACCTCGAGGCCGGCGGCGGTCAGGGAGCGGATGGCGGTCTCGCGACCGGACCCCGGGCCCTTGACGAAGACGTCGACCTTCTTCATGCCGTGCTCCATGGCGCGGCGCGCGGCAGCCTCGGCGGCCATCTGGGCGGCGTACGGGGTGGACTTGCGCGAACCCTTGAAGCCGACCTGGCCAGCGGAGGCCCAGGAGATCACGGCGCCGGTGGGGTCGGTGATCGAGATGATCGTGTTGTTGAACGTGCTCTTGATGTGGGCCTGGCCCACGGCCACGTTCTTCTTGACCTTGCGGCGCACCTTGGCGCCGGAGCGGGTCTTGGGGGGCATGTTTCTCCTACGAGGTTCTTCGGTGGGGTCGTCACCGCTCCGTGGGCTGGCCCAGGGCGGCGACGCGGGGTGTCTTAGGCCTTCTTCTTGCCCGCGACGGTGCGCTTCGGGCCCTTGCGGGTCCGGGCGTTGGTCTTGGTGCGCTGACCGCGGACGGGGAGACCGCGGCGGTGCCGCAGACCCTCGTAGGTGCCGATCTCGACCTTGCGGCGGATGTCGGCAGCGACCTCGCGGCGGAGGTCACCCTCGAGCTGGACGTTCGCCTCGAGGTAGTCACGGAGGGCGACGAGCTGCTCGTCGTCCAGGTCCTTGACCCGGATGCTCGGGTCGACGCCGGTGGCGGCGAGGGCCTTCTGCGCGGTCGTGCGTCCCACACCGAAGATGTAGGTCAGGGCGACCTCGGCGCGCTTCTCACGCGGGAGGTCGACTCCAACAAGTCGTGCCATGTGCTGGCTTCCTTTGCTTCTCTCGGAGGTCTGGTACACCACCGGTCCGACGGTGTCTCCCGCTGCTGTCAGCGGGCCATCGGTCCCCAGCCTCCGAGCCGGGGGTGACGTCCTGCCCCGCGAAGGGGAAGGGGCCGGGTGGTGCGTGCTTCTTCACTGGGCGTTGCTCGAGGATCCGGCGACAAGCCGTGGTCCCCGCCGTACGGGGGTCCTGGTGGACGCGATCAGCCCTGGCGCTGCTTGTGGCGCAGGTTCTCGCAGATCACCATGACCCGACCGTTGCGGCGGATCACCTTGCACTTGTCGCAGATCTTCTTGACGCTCGGCTGAACCTTCATTGCCGTCTCGCATCTTTCTCGATCTGTCCCGCCCCAGGATGTGGTGACGGGTCGTGCTCGTGGTGCTTCACTCGTCGGTCGTCGGCAGGCCGACGACCGCCTCGATCAGCGGTAACGGAAGACGATCCGGCCGCGGGTCAGGTCGTACGGGCTGAGCTCCACGACAACCTTGTCCTCGGGGAGGATCCGGATGTAGTGCTGCCGCATCTTGCCCGAGATGTGGGCGAGAACCTTGTGACCGTTCGTGAGCTCGACCCGGAACATTGCGTTCGGGAGAGCTTCGACGATCGTGCCCTCGACCTCGATGACACCGTCCTTCTTGGCCATACCCTCTCAATCCGTTGGTGGCCGATCCCTGGGTGGGAGTGGCCTGGGCGGCACGCGTGCAACGCCCCCCCGGGGACCGGGAAGGCATGACAGACGTGACCGACAGTCAAGATTACGGCATGGGGCCACCCAGAGGGAAATCCTCACCCCCACGTAGGGTCGAGCCATGACCGGCCCCAGGATCGCCCTCGTCGGACCGACGGACCGGCCCGACGCACTCCACGCGCGGCGCGCGCTGTCCGTCCTGGCCCCGGACGCGCAGGTGGTGAGCCTGCCGACCGGCGCCGCGCCCACGCCCGACCTCGACGGGGTGTGGGTCCTCCCTTCGCCCGAGACGGACCCGACGGTGCACGACCCGACGATCTCCTGGGCTCTCCACCTCGGCCTGCCGGTCGTCGGTCCGCTCGGCGGGGACGAAGGGGGCGCCCGCCCGGCCGGCGACTACCTCACCGCTCCCGGGACGACCTGGACGACGGACGAGCCCGCGGGGCCGGCCGCTCCGGCGACCGTGCGGTCCGGCGGAGCTCCCTTCGCGACCCTCTCGGCCCTGCCGCTGGCAGCGGAGGCGGGGATCCACCCGGTGGCGGTGGCCTTCGTCGAGGCCGCCCGCCGGCACGCCGGTCCGACGACCGCCGCGCGATCTCCCTTCGCCCCACTGCCCGACGACGAGCCGCGCAGCTACGTCCACCAGATGCGCACCACCGGCTACCGCTGGTGGCGGCCCCTGCTCGCGCTGGCCGCGGGGATCGCGACCTTCGTCGTCATCGCGGTCGCGCTCAGCATCCTGTGGTTCGTCCTCGACCCGTCGATGCTCGACGCCACCGGGAGCGCGGACGTCGACCCCGCCGCCCCGGTGACGATGCTCATCGGCAACCTCATCCTCGCCGGGCTCATCCCGGCCACGATGGTCGCGACGCGGGTGGGCCACTGGCGGCCCGTCGGCAAGCTCTTCTCCGTCGCGGGCCGCATCCGCTGGCGGTGGCTGCTGCGCGCGGCGCTCGTCACGACGATCGTGTGGGGCGCCTACCTCGCGGTCATGTGGTTCGCCGGCGGCGAGGAGACCAGCGCGCGCCCCGAGCACTGGCCCTGGCTGCTCGTCATCACGGTGCTCACCACTCCCCTGCAGGCAGCGGGTGAGGAGGTCGCCTTCCGGGGCGGGCTCATGCAGGGCGTCGGCGCGTGGATCCGGCGCCCCGTGATCGCCCTCGTCGTGACGACGGTCCTGTCGGCCGCGCTCTTCGCGCTCGCGCACACCTCGCTCGACCCGTGGGTGCTCCTCGACCTCGGCGGCATGGCGATCGCCTGCTGCTACCTCACGTGGCGCACCGGTGGGCTCGAGGCCGCGATCGTGCTCCACGTCGTCAACAACCTCGTCATCACCATCGGCCTGACCCTGCTCGGCGGGCTCCAGGACGCGTACGTCACCGAGCAGACGACGAGCACCGCGGGGACCGCCGGGCTCGGGGTGCTCGCGACCTTCGTCATGACGGCGATCCTGCTGTGGCAGGCGCGCCGCGCCGGCGTCGCCCCGAAGAAGCTCGGCGCCCCGGCCACGAGCTCCCCCGCGCCTGCCGACCCACTCGCCTGACGCTGCATTCCCCTAGGGCAATGCACACGGGATGTGCATTGCCCTAGGGGAATGCGGGCTCCGGGACGCGGACTCCGGGGACGCGTCAGCCGCCGGATCGCTCGGCGAGGTCGGCGGAGAAGGCCTCGATGATGCGCGCGGCACCGTCGACGGCGCTCACCTCGCCGGAGCGCACCCCGCTCGTGAGCGCCCCGAGGAGCTCCCGCACCCGCGGCGAGCGGCGCACGGCGTCACGCAGCTCGGCGTCGACCATCGCCCACATCCACTCGCGCTGCTGCTCCGCGCGCCGGCCCAGGAGCGAGCCCTGCTCCTCGAGGTAGGCACGGTGCTCGAGCACGGCCTCCCACACCTCGTCGAGACCGTCGCCGGTGTGCGCGCTGCAGGTGAGGACCGGGGGACGGCGGGCGTCGGGGTCAGAGTTCATCAGGCGCATCGCGCCGGCCAGCTCGCGCGCGGCGACGCGGGCATCGCCCGCGTGCTCGCCGTCGGCCTTGTTGACGGCGATGACGTCGGCCATCTCGAGGATGCCGCGCTTGATGCCCTGGAGCTGGTCGCCGCCGCGGGCCAGGGCGAGCATGAGGAAGGTGTCGACCATCTCCGCGACCGCGACCTCGGACTGGCCGACACCGACGGTCTCGACGAGCACGACGTCGTACCCGGCTGCCTCGAGCACGAGCATCCCCTCACGGGTCGCCCGCGCGACGCCACCCAGGTGCGCACCCGACGGCGACGGCCGGACGAAGGCGTCCTCGCTCGCGGTCAGCGACGCCATCCGGGTGCGGTCACCGAGGACCGAGCCGCCGGTGCGCGCGCTGCTCGGGTCGACCGCGACGACGGCGACCCGGTGGCCGCGCTCGATGAGCCGCGTGCCGAGGGCGTCGATGAAGGTCGACTTGCCGGCGCCCGGGATCCCCGAGACGCCCACGCGCATGCCCTGACCGGTGTGCGGGGCGATCAGCGCGAGCAGCTCGCGGGCTCGCTCCCGGTGGTCCGGGCGCGAGGACTCGACGAGCGTGATCGCCCGGGCGATGTGCGCCCGGGAGCGATCGCGCACCCCTTGGGCGAGGTCGGCGACCGACTCAGGCATCGGTGCCGGCGGCCCGCTCCCGCAGCCGGTCGACGAGGCGACCGGCCGCCGTGGCGATGACGGTCCCCGGCGGGTAGATGTCGTCGGCACCGGCGGCGCGCAACTCCTCGAAGTCCTGGTCGGGGATGACACCGCCCACGACGATCATCAGGTCCTCGCGCCCGAGCTCGTCGAGCTCGGCCCGCAGCGCGGGCACCAGGGTGAGGTGCCCCGCGGCCAACGAGGACACCCCGACGACGTGCACGTCGCCCTCGACGGCCTGACGGGCCACCTCCGCGGGCGTCTGGAAGAGCGGGCCCACGTCGACGTCGAAGCCGAGGTCGGCGAAGGCGGTCGCGATGACCTTCTGCCCGCGGTCGTGGCCGTCCTGGCCCATCTTGGCGACGAGGATCCGGGGGCGCCGGCCCTCGGCCTGCTCGAACTCCTCGACCTTGGCCAGGACCTCGTCGACGGCCCCGCCCTTGCCTGCCTCGTCCCGGTACACACCCGAGATCGTACGGATCTGCGCGGTGTAGCGGCCGTAGACCTCCTCCAGCGCGGAGGAGATCTCGCCGACGGTCGCCTTGGCGCGGGCCGCGTCGATCGCGAGCGCCAGGAGGTTGGTCTCCATCGTGCCGCCCTCGGCACGTGCCGCCTCGGTGAGCGCTGCGAGGGCGGCGCGGGCCTCCCCTTCGTCCCGCTCGGCACGCAGGCGCTCGAGCTTGGCGATCTGCGAGGCACGGACCGCGGCGTTGTCCACCTTGAGGATCTCGATGGCCTCGTCGACGCTGCTCTCGGTGACCGGGTAGGTGTTGACGCCGATGACGGGCTGCTGGCCGGAGTCGATGCGCGCCTGCGTGCGGGCGGCCGCCTCCTCGATCCGCATCTTGGGGATGCCGGCCTCGATGGCCCTGGCCATGCCGCCGGCCGCCTCGACCTCCTCGATGTGGGCCCAGGCGCGCTGCGCGAGGTCGTGCGTCAGGCGCTCGACGTAGGCGCTGCCGCCCCACGGGTCGATGACCCGCGTCGTGCCCGACTCCTGCTGGAGCACGAGCTGGGTGTTGCGGGCGATGCGCGCGGAGAAGTCCGTCGGCAGGGCGATCGCCTCGTCGAGCGCGTTGGTGTGCAGGCTCTGCGTGTGGCCCTGCGTCGAGGCCATCGCCTCGACGCACGTGCGCACGACGTTGTTGTAGACGTCCTGCGCGGTGAGGCTCCAGCCGGAGGTCTGCGAGTGGGTGCGCAGCGAGAGCGACTTGGCGTTGGTCGGCTCGAAGTTCTCCTTGACCAGGCGCGCCCACAGCAGCCGCGCAGCGCGCAGCTTGGCGACCTCCATGTAGAAGTTCATCCCGATGGCCCAGAAGAAGGACAGCCGCGGCGCGAAGGCGTCGACGTCCATGCCGGCCGCCCTGCCGGCCCGGATGTACTCGATGCCGTCGGCGAGCGTGTAGCCGAGCTCGAGGTCCTGCGTCGCCCCGGCCTCCTGCATGTGGTAGCCGGAGATGGAGATCGAGTTGAACCGCGGCATCCGCTGGCTCGTGTACGCGAAGATGTCGGAGATGATCCGCATCGACGGCGTCGGCGGGTAGATGTAGGTGTTGCGGACCATGAACTCCTTGAGGATGTCGTTCTGGATGGTGCCGCTCAGCTGCTCCGGGCTCACCCCCTGCTCCTCGGCCGCGACGACGTAGAGGGCGAGGATCGGCAGGACCGCGCCGTTCATCGTCATCGACACGCTCATCCGGTCCAGCGGGATGCCGTCGAAGAGGGTGCGCATGTCGTAGATCGAGTCGATCGCGACACCCGCCATGCCGACGTCACCGGAGACGCGCGGGTGGTCGCTGTCGTACCCGCGGTGCGTCGCCAGGTCGAAGGCGACGGACAGGCCCTTCTGCCCGGCAGCGAGGTTGCGCCGGTAGAACGCGTTGGACTCCTCGGCCGTGGAGAAGCCCGCGTACTGCCGGATCGTCCACGGCTGGTTCACGTACATCGTGGGGTACGGGCCGCGGAGGAAGGGGGCCGCGCCCGGGGCGGTCTCGAGGAAGTCGAGGTCCGCGGTGTCGGCCTCGGTGTAGACCGGGGCGACCGCGATCTTCTCCGGCGTCTCCCAGCCGTCGGCCGCACCGGGGGTCGCCTCGAGCGCCTCCTGCCAGCGGGCGGCGGCGTCCGGGGACGGGGTGCCCTCGCCGAGGTCGACGGTGTCGAAGGTGGGGATCTGCGCGCTCATGCGTCTGCTCCTGCCTGCGGGGCGCGGGGGGTGTCGAGGAGGTCCAAGAGCTCCGTGAGGAAGGCGACGACGTCCATGCCGTCGCGGATCTCGCCGTCGACGGTGGTCCCGCCGAGCTCCGTGGCCGAGCCGGCGACGAGGACGCGCTGCACGCCGGCGGAGCGAAGGGAGGCGACGCTCGCCTCGGCGAGCGCCTCGTAGCCGGTCCGGGAGGAGGCGATGATCACGACCGGGGCGTCGGCGGCCGCGATGTCGGCGGCGTCGGTGACCTCCACGACGTCGGGCCGGATGCCGGCGACGCCGAGGAGGTTGGCGACGAAGGTCAGGCGGGCGGTGTGCTCACGGGCGGGACCGAGGGCCAGGACCGGGACGCTGACGTCCCCGGTGGCGGTGCGCTCGCGCAACGCCTCGAAGACCTCACCGTCACGACGGCGGGGCAGGCCCTCGCCGGGCAGCTGCACCCGGGCGGTGCGCTGGAGCAGCTGCTCCCCCGCCAGCGGGAAGGTCGAGGTGCCGGTGAGCGGGAGGGCCCGCGTGGCGAGGGCGGCGTCGCGCTCGGCGCGGGTCGCCGCGAGGCGCTCGGCGACCGCACCGGACGCCAGGCCGGCGGCAGCACCACCCGCGGCGTCGAGCTCTCCGAACCAGGCCCAGGCGGCACGGGCCAGCTCGTCGGTCAGCGACTCGACATAGGCCGAGCCACCCGCGGGGTCGGCCACCCTGGCGACATTGGACTCGGACGACAGCAGCGACTGGGTGTTGCGGGCGACCCTGCGGGAGAAGGCCGTCGGCAGGCCCAGGGCGTGGTCGTACGGCAGCACGGTGATCGCGTCGGCGCCGCCCGCAGCGGCGGCGAAGCACGCGATCGTGTCCCGCAGGAGGTTGACCCAGGGGTCGGTGCGGGTCTGCATGCGCCAGGACGTGACGGCGTGGACCCATGCACCCCGGTCGGGCTCGGGGACCTCGAGGACCTCGCCGACGCGCGCCCACGTGCGGCGCAGCGCGCGCAGCTTGGCGATGGTCGCGAACTGGTCGGCAGTGGCCGCCACGCGGAAGTCGATGCGGCGGAAGGCCTCGGCCGGGTCGACGCCCGACTGCGACAGGTGGCGCACGTAGTCGAGCGCGGTGGCCAGGGCGAGGGCGATCTCGTCCTGGTCGCTCGCGCCGGCGTCGTGGTGGACGCGGGCGTCGACGGTGATCGCGCGGACCCCGGTGAACCGGTCGCGACAGGTGGCGACGGCGTCCGCGAGCGGAGCCAGGTCGGGGGTGCCACCACGGGCGGCGACCTGGCCGACCGGGTCGTGACCGAGGCTGCCGGCGACGAGGGCAGGGTCGACCCCCTTCGCCTCCCAGGCGGCGACGAGCGCGGCGGCGGCGGCGGGCTGGTCGTCGCTCGAGCTGACGACGACCGGGGCGAGGTCGACCATGACATCGGTGAGGACCTCGGCGACGTCACCGGCGGTGATGCCGTCGGCGCCGACGTGCAACCAGACCGAGCTGACGCCGCGCTCGAGGTCGTCGAGGACGGCGGCGCGGCTCGTCGCGGCGTCCGGGTCGTCGTGGAGCTGGCGCACGTCCCACGGCAGGTCGGGGTGGCGCGGGCCGCGGCCGCGGGTGAAGGGCATCGCCCCCGGCAGACCGAGCGCGCGCCCCGGCTCCGGCCAGTAGATCGGGTCGATGTCGAGCCCACCGGGCAGGTGGCTGGTCAGCGCCTCACGGGCGCCGGCGCCGTCGACCCGACGGTCCTCGGGGCGGGACCTGTTGACCACCGCGGCGGCGAGCTCGGCCCACGCATCGGGGCCCGTGCTCGGGAAGCCGGCGGCCAGCCCCATCACGTCGTCGTGTGCAGGGGGAAGGGACATCCGGGCAGCTCTCCTCATCGACGCAGGCACCGGCGCGCCGCCGATGGCATGACTGACTCGCACCCTACCGAGCGACGACGGCCCACGAACCGGCACCCGACGTCGCGTGCGCCACATCCGCCGGTCCTCGTCGGGGTCAGTCCAGGGGGGCGAAGGGGGCGCCGCGGGCCGTGAGCTCGGCCTCGCCGCCGTCGAGGGCCGTGAGCACCCAGATGCCGCGCGCGGTGAGGGCGACGGAGTGCTCCCAGTGCGCCGCGGGCCCGCCGTCGTCGGTGACCACGGTCCAGTCGTCGTCGAGGACGTGGTTGGCCTGGTCGCCGAGGGTGACCATGGGCTCGATCGCCATCGTGGTGCCGACGGGCGTCTGCGGGGTGCGGCCCCGGACGCGGTAGTTGGGGATGTTGGGCGGCAGGTGCATGTGCTCGCCGATGCCGTGCCCCGTGTAGTCCTCGACGATGCCGTAGGCCACGCCGTCGGCCCGGCCGTCGTCGCGGATCGAGTCCTCGATCGCGCCCCCGACGTCGTTCAGGTCCCCACCGGGACGAAGGGCGGCGATCCCGGCCCACAGGGAGCGTCGGGTGATCTCGGACAGGCGCGCCGCGGCCGGGTGCGCCGCGTCGTCCCCGCCGACGACGACGGTGATGGCGCTGTCGCCGTTCCACCCGTCGACCTCGGCACCGCAGTCGATGCTCAGCAGGTCACCCTCGCGCAGCACGCGGTCACCGGGGATCCCGTGGACGATCTCGTCGTTGACCGACGTGCAGAGGGTGTGCGCGTAGCCGGGCACGAGCTGGAAGTTGGGCACTCCCCCGCCGCTGCGGATGAACTCCTCCGCGAGCGCGTCGAGGTGCCCGGTCGTGGTGCCCGCGCGGACCTCCCCCCGCAGCATCTCCAGGGTGCGGCCGGTGAGCAGCCCCGCCACGCGCATGGCCCGGAGCTCGTCCGGGGTGCGCGCGCGGAACCGCTCGCGGCCGAAGAACGACAAGGCTCAGGCGTCGAGGGCGGCGAAGATCCGCCGCGCCACGTCCTCGACCTCGCCCTCGCCGTCGACGGTGACGAGGAGCCCACGGGCCTCGTACGCGTCGGACAGCGGCTCGGTCTCGCGGTGGTAGATGGCCATCCGCTCGCGGATGACGTCCTCGGTGTCGTCGACGCGCCCCTCGAGCTCGGCGCGCTTGAGGAGCCGCTGGACGACGACCTCGTCGTCGACGACGAGCTCGAGCACCTTGTCGATGGAGTGGTCGCTCTTGGCGAGCATGGCGTCCAGGGCGGTCACCTGCGCGGTCGTGCGCGGGTAGCCGTCGAGGAGGAAGCCGGGCTCGGCGTCGGCCTCGTCGAGGCGGGCCTCGACGATCGCGTTGGTGATGTCGTCGGAGACGTAGCCACCCGTCGCGAGGATCTCCTTGACCTGGAGCCCGAGCTCGGTCTCGTTCTTGATGTTGGCCCGGAAGATGTCACCGGTGGAGACAGCCGGGATGCCGTAGTGCTGGGCGATCGCGGTGGCCTGGGTGCCCTTGCCGGCGCCGGGCGGGCCGAGGATGATGAGACGCATCAGCGGAGGAATCCTTCGTAGTGGCGTTGCTGGAGCTGGGACTCGATCTGCTTCACCGTCTCCAGACCGACGCCCACCATGATGAGGATAGACGTACCGCCGAAGGGGAAGTTCTGGTTGGCGCCGACGAGCACGAGGGCGATCAGCGGGATCAACGAGACCAGAGCGAGGTAGATGGCTCCCGGCACGGTGATGCGGGTGAGCACGTACTGGAGGTACTCGGCCGTGGGTCGCCCGGCGCGGATACCGGGGATGAACCCCCCGTACTTCTTCATGTTGTCCGCGACCTCCGTGGGGTTGAAGGTGATCGAGACGTAGAAGAAGGTGAAGAAGAGGATCATCGCGGTGAAGACCGCCATGTAGATGGGGTGGTCACCCCGCACGAGGTAGGTGTTGATCCAGTCCACCCACCCGGGGTTGTTGCCCGCCGGGTCGGTCTGGAACTGGGCGATCATCTGCGGCAGCGCGAGCATGGAGCTGGCGAAGATGACCGGGATGACGTTGGCCATGTTGACCTTGATCGGGATGTACGTGGAGGTCCCGCCGTACATCTGGCGCCCGACCATCTTCTTCGCGTACTGCACCGGGATGCGGCGCTGGCTCTGCTCGACGAAGACGACCGCGGCGATGATCACCAGGCCGATGGCGATGACGAGGAAGAAGATGTCCCAGCGGCCGTCCTTCTGCTGGATGGCCCACAGGGAGCCGGGGAAGGTCGCGGTGATCGAGGTGAAGATCAGCAGGGACATGCCGTTGCCGACACCCTTGTCCGTGACGAGCTCGCCGAGCCACATGATCAGGCCCGTGCCGGCGGTCATCGTCAGCACCATGAGGATGATCGAGAACATCGACTCGCGGTAGAGGATCGGTCCGCAGTCCGCGTTGTTGAACAGGCTCGCGGGGTTGCGCGCGAAGGTGATGAAGGTGGCCGACTGCAGGACGGCCAGCGCGATGGTCAGGTACCGCGTGTACTGCGTCATCTTCGCCTGGCCCTGCTGCCCCTCCTTCTTCAGCTGCTCGAAGCGGGGGATGACGACCGTCAGCAGCTGCACGATGATGCTCGCCGTGATGTACGGCATGATCCCGAGCGCGAAGATCGACAGCTGCAGGAGGGCACCCCCGCTGAAGAGGTTGGCCATGCCGAGGAAGTTGTTGCTGGCGTCGTCCCGGGCGCCGGCGATGCACGCCTGCACGGCCGTGTAGTTCACGTTCGGCGTCGGCACGTGGGAGCCGAGGCGGAAGAGCACGATGATGCCCAACGTGAAGAGCAGCTTGCGCCGCAGGTCGGGCGTCTTGAACGCCCGGGTGAAGACGGAGAGCACGTGGGTTCCTCCAGGGACGGTGCCGTGGGTGCAGTGGGTGTGCTGCGGGCAGGTGGCCACCGGCGGCGGCGCAACCTGTCAGACGATACCTGCCGCGTCCGGGAGGCCGCGACATGACCCGCTCGCCCGGGTGCGCCGGCACGGGTCAAGAAGACGCGTCGAGGCCGCCCCGAGCACGGGGCGGCCTCACGCGGGACCGAAGGGGGTCAGCGAGCGGTGATGCTGCCGCCGGCCGCCTCGATCTTGTCCTTGGCACTCGCGGAGAAGGCGTCGACCGTGAGGTCGACCTTCACCGTGATGTCGCCGGAGCCGAGCACCTTGACGAGGTGGCCGTCGCGGACGGCCCCCTTCGCCACGAGCTCCTCGACGCCCACGCTGCCGCCCTCGGGGAAGAGCGCGGAGATGCGGTCGAGGTTCACGACCTGGTACTCGGTCTTGAACGGGTTCTTGAAGCCACGGAGCTTGGGCAGACGCATGTGCAGCGGCGTCTGACCACCCTCGAAGCGCTCCGGCACCTGGTACCGGGCCTTGGTGCCCTTGGTACCGCGACCGGCCGTCTTGCCCTTGGAGCCCTCACCGCGACCCACACGGGTCTTCGCGGTCTTGGCACCGGGGGCGGGACGAAGGTGGTGCACCTTCAGCGCGTGGGTGGAACCCTGCTCCGGGTTCGGGGTGGCCTTGGAGTCAGCCATGATCAGTCAACCTCCTCGACGGTCACCAGGTGGCGAACCGTCTGGACCATGCCACGGATCTCCGGGCGGTCCTCCTTGACGACGACGTCGCCGATGCGCTTCAGACCGAGGCTGCGCAGGGTGTCGCGCTGGTTCTGCTTGCCACCGATCTCGGAACGGGTCTGGGTCACCTTCAGACGTGCCATCATGCACCCGCCTTCGCCTTGTCGGCGGCCTCGGCGCGACCAGCGGCCTGGGCACGCAGCATGGCTGCCGGGGCGACCTGGTCCAGGGGCAGACCGCGGCGAGCCGCGACGGCCTCCGGACGCTCGAGACCCTTCAGGGCCGCGACCGCCGCGTGGACGATGTTGATCGCGTTGTCCGAGCCGAGGCTCTTGGACAGCACGTCGTGGATGCCGGCGCACTCGAGCACGGCGCGCACCGGACCACCGGCGATGACACCGGTACCCGGGGAGGCCGGACGGAGCATGACGACACCGGCCGCGGCCTCACCCTGGACGGGGTGAGGGATGGTGCCCTGGATGCGCGGGACGGTGAAGAAGCTCTTCTTCGCCTCCTCGACACCCTTGGCGATCGCCGCGGGCACCTCCTTGGCCTTGCCGTAGCCGACACCCACGGTGCCGTCGCCGTCACCGACGACGACCAGGGCGGTGAAGCTGAAGCGACGACCACCCTTGACGACCTTGGAGACACGGTTGATGGTCACGACGCGCTCGAGGAACTGGCTCTCGGTGCGGTCGCGGCCACCGTCACGACGGTCGCGGCCACCGCCACGGTTGTCACGACGGTCGTTGCTGGAGCGCTCGTTGGTGCCTGCGGCGGCACCGGCGCCTCGACGCTGGGGTCCGGGCATCAGATGTTCCTCTTCTCGACGTTCTGGGCCTGCATCACAGGGTCAGACCCCCTTCGCGGGCGCCGTCCGCGATGGCGGCGACGCGACCGTGGTAGCGGTTGCCACCGCGGTCGAAGACGACGGCCTCGACGCCAGCGGACTTCGCGCGCTCGGCGACGAGCTCACCGACCTTCTTGGCCCGCTCGGTCTTGTCGGCATCGAGGGCGCGAACGTCGGCCTCCATGGTCGACGCGGACGCGACGGTCTTGCCGACGGTGTCGTCGACGACCTGGACGAAGACGTGGCGGCTGCTGCGCGTCACGACCAGACGGGGGCGCGTGGCGGTCCCGCTGACCTTCTTGCGCAGGCGCAGGTGGCGACGGCCACGAGCAGCGCTCTTGCCCTTGGCACGCTTGATGATCTTGGCCATGGCTTACTTACCAGCCTTTCCGACCTTGCGACGGATGTGCTCGCCCTCGTACCGGACACCCTTGCCCTTGTACGGGTCGGGACGGCGGAGCTTGCGGATGACGGCAGCGGTCTCGCCGACGAGCTGCTTGTCGATGCCCTGCACGCTGAAGCGCGTCGGGTTCTCGACGTTGAAGCTGATGCCCTCGGGGGCCTCGATCGTGATCGGGTGGCTGTAGCCCAGAGCGAACTCCAGGGAACCGCCCTTGTTGACCACGCGGTAACCGGTGCCGTGGATCTCGAGCTTCTTCTCGTAGCCCTCGGTGACACCGATGACCATGTTGTGGATGAGGCTGCGGGTCAGGCCGTGCAGCGAACGCGACTCGCGCTCGTCGTTCGGGCGGCTGACCTCGACGCCGGCCTCGGTCTTCTCGACCGTGATCGGCTCGGTCACGTTGACCTGCAGCTCGCCCTTGGGGCCCTTGACCTTGACGGTCTGGCCCTCGATGGCGATGTCGACACCGCTGGGGATGGCGACCGGGAGTCGTCCAATACGCGACATGTCTGCTTCCCCTTACCAGACGTAGGCGAGGACTTCCCCACCCACACCCTTGGTTGCGGCCTGCTTGTCGGTGAGGAGGCCGGAGGACGTGGAGATGATCGCCACGCCCAGGCCGCCGAGCACCTTCGGCAGGTTGGTGGACTTCGCGTACACGCGCAGACCGGGCTTGGACACCCGGCGCACGCCCGCGATGGAGCGCTCACGGTTGGGGCCGTACTTGAGGGAGACGGTCAGCGTCTTGCCGACGGTCGCCTCCTCGACGGTCCAACCCGCGATGAAACCCTCCGCCTGGAGGATCTCCGCGATGTGCGACTTGAGCTTGGAGTACGGCATGGAGACCTCGTCGTGGTGCGCCGAGTTGGCGTTCCGGACGCGGGTCAGCATGTCCGCAATCGGGTCGGTCATGGTCATGGGCTCTGCCTGCCCTCTCTCATCGCGGTTTCCCTCCGGGGACCGGAGCGACCTTCGATGTAGAACGGTTCGTGGGGGGTGGTGCGACCTGGGGTCGCAGTGGGCCGGCCGGGGTCGGTCGGCCCGGGTGGGTCACCAGCTGGACTTGGTCACGCCGGGGAGCTCGCCGCGGTGCGCCATCTCACGAAGGCACACACGGCACAGGCCGAACTTGCGGTAGACCGAGTGCGGCCGGCCGCAGCGCTGGCACCGCGTGTAACCGCGGACCTTGAACTTCGGCTTCTTGTTCGCCTTGTTGATCAGGGCGGTCTTCGCCATGTCAGTTCTCCTTGAAGGGGAAGCCCAGCTGCTTGAGCAGCGCGCGGCCCTCGTCGTCGTTCGTCGCGGTGGTGACCACCGTGATGTCCATGCCCCGGACGCGGTCGATCTTGTCCTGGTCGATCTCGTGGAACATGGACTGCTCGGTGAGACCGAAGGTGTAGTTGCCGTTGCCGTCGAACTGCTTGGGGTTCAGGCCACGGAAGTCACGGATGCGCGGGAGCGCGATCGCCGTGAGGCGGTCGAGGAACTCCCACATGCGGGCGCCGCGCAGCGTGACGTGCGCACCGATCGGCATGCCCTCGCGGAGCTTGAACTGCGCGATGGACTTGCGGGCCTTGGTCACCTGCGGCTTCTGACCGGTGATGGCGGTCAGGTCGCGGATGGCGCCCTCGATCAGCTTGCTGTCCTTGGCGGCGTCGCCGACGCCCATGTTGACGACGACCTTGACGACGCGGGGAACCTGCATCGCGTTGCCGTAGCCGAACTGCTCCTGGAGGGCCGGCACGACCTGGTCGGCGTACTTGCCCTTGAGGCGCGGGGCCTCGACGGCCTGGGTCTCGATGGTGTCAGTCATCTCAGAGGTCCTTGCCCGAGCGGCCCGCGACGCGGGTGCGGCTCGCCTTGGTGCGACCGTCACGCTCGACGGTCTCGACGCGGGTCCTGATGCGGGTCGGCTTGTTGTCCTCGGGGTCGACGACGGCCACGTTGCTCACGTGGATCGGCGCCTCGGAGACGACCAGGCCACCGGCCTGGCCACCCATGCCGGCCTTGGTGTGGCGGGTGACCCGCTGGACACCCTCGACCACGACGCGCTGGGTCTCGGTGTCGACCGAGATGACCTTGCCCTGCAGGCCCTTGTCCTTGCCGGACAGGACCTGGACGAGGTCGCCCTTCTTGATCTTGAGCTTTGCCATGATCAGATCACCTCCGGTGCGAGCGAGACGATCTTCATGAACTTCTTGTCGCGCAGCTCGCGACCGACCGGGCCGAAGATGCGCGTCCCGCGCGGCTCGCCGTCGGCCTTGAGGATGACGGCGGCGTTCTCGTCGAACTTGATGTAGGAACCGTCGTTGCGGCGACGCTCCTTGGTGGTACGAACGATGACCGCCTTGACGACGTCACCCTTCTTGACATTGCCACCGGGGATGGCGTCCTTGACGGTGGCGACGATCGTGTCGCCGATGCCGGCGTACCGGCGACCGGAGCCGCCGAGCACACGGATGCACAGGATCTCCTTGGCACCGGTGTTGTCGGCGACGCGAAGTCGCGACTCCTGCTGGATCACTTCTCACTCCTGTCGTCGTGCTGGTTCTCGCCGCGGCGAGCCTGGCCGAACTGATGTGGTCTTCGTCCGGGCGAAGGGGGCGTGTGCCCCCTTCGCGTCCGGGGTGGCCTTACTTGGCCTTTTCGAGGATCTCGACGATGCGCCAGCGCTTGGTGGCGGACAGCGGTCGGGTCTCCATGATGACGACGTGGTCGCCGACGCCGGCGCTGTTCTGCTCGTCGTGCGCCTTGACCTTGGAGGTCTTGCGCATGACCTTGCCGTACAGCGCGTGCTTGACGCGGTCCTCGACCTCGACGACAACGGTCTTGTCCATCTTGTCGGAGACGACGTAGCCGCGGCGCGTCTTGCGGTCGTTTCGCACGGTGGAGCTCACGGGTCCTTTCACGTTTTCGCTCACTTGGACCCACCGATCCCGAGCTCGCGCTCGCGCATCTCGGTGTAGATCCGAGCGATGTCCTTGCGGACCGCGCGGAGGCGGCCATGGTTGTCCAGCTGGCCGGTGGCCGACTGGAAACGGAGGTTGAAGAGCTCCTCCTTGGCCTTGCGCAGCTCGTCGACCAGACGCTCGTCGGTCAGCTCACGCAGGTCCGTGGGGGTCAGGTCCTTCGATCCGACTGCCATCAGATGTCACCACCCTCACGCGCGACGAAGCGGCACTTCATCGGCAGCTTGTGCATCGCCAGGCGCATGGCCTCGCGAGCGGTCTCCTCGTCCACGCCGGAGATCTCGAACATGATCCGGCCCGGCTTGACGTTGGCGACCCACCACTCGGGCGAGCCCTTGCCGGAACCCATGCGGGTCTCAGCCGGCTTCTTGGTGAGCGGACGGTCCGGGTAGATGTTGATCCAGACCTTGCCACCACGCTTCATGTAGCGCGTCATGGCGATACGAGCGGCCTCGATCTGCCGGTTGGTGACGTACGCCGGCGAGAGCGCCTGGAGACCGTAGTCACCGAAGGAGACGGCCGTGCCGCCCTTCGCCATGCCGGAGCGCTTGGGGTGGTGCTGCTTGCGGTGCTTGACCCGTCGGGGGATCAACATCTCAGGACTCTCCCTCGGTCTTGGCCGGAGCCTCGGCGGCGGGAGCCTCAGCGGGGGCGGCCTGGGCCTGACCCTCGTTGCGGTCGCCACCGCGACGGGCGCGGGCGGGGCGGTCGTCGCGGTCGCGACGCGGGCCACGACCACGGGGAGCTGCGGTCGCCTGCTGCGCCGCGAACTCCTTCTCGGTCATGTCGCCCTTGTAGATCCAGACCTTGACGCCGATGCGGCCGAAGGTCGTGCGGGCCTCGTAGAAGCCGTAGTCGATGTTCGCGCGGAGGGTGTGCAGCGGCACGCGACCCTCGCGGTAGAACTCGGAGCGGGACATCTCGGCACCACCGAGGCGGCCGGAGCACTGGATCCGGATTCCCTTGGCACCGGCGCGGAGGGAGGACTGCATCCCCTTGCGCATGGCGCGACGGAAGGTGACGCGAGCAGCGAGCTGCTCGGCGATGCCCTGGGCGACGAGCTGGGCCTCGATCTCGGGGTTCTTGACCTCGAGGATGTTCAGCTGGACCTGCTTGCCGGTGAGCTTCTCGAGCTCGCCGCGGATGCGGTCGGCCTCGGCGCCACGGCGACCGATGACGATGCCCGGGCGCGCGGTGTGGATGTCCACACGCACGCGGTCACGGGTGCGCTCGATCTCGACGCGGGCGATGCCGGCGCGCTCCATGCCCGTGGACATGAGCTTGCGGATCGCGACGTCTTCCTTGACGTAGTCGCGGTAGCGCTGGCCCTCCTTGTTGGAGTCGGCGAACCAGCGGCTCTTGTGGTCGGTGGTGATGCCCAGACGGAAGCCGTGCGGGTTGATCTTCTGACCCATCAGCGGGTCCCTCCCTTCGCGGCCTTCTCAGGCTTGCTCGTCACGAGGACGGTGATGTGGCTGGTGCGCTTGTTGATCCGGCCGGCGCGGCCCTGGGCCCGCGGACGGAAACGCTTCATCGTCGGGCCCTCGTCGACGAAGGCCGAGGAGATGACGAGGTTGCGCTCGTCGAAGGGCTCCCCCGCCTCGTCGGCCTTGACGCGCAGGTTGGCGATGGCGCTCTGCAGGACCTTGAGGGTCGGCTCGGACGCGGTCTGCGGCGCGAACTGCAGGGTCGCGATCGCGGTCATGGCGTCCTTGCCGCGAATCATGTCCACGACACGACGCGCCTTCTGCGGCGTCACGCGGACGTGACGCGCGGAGGCACGGGCGAACAGCGTCTCCCGCTCGGTGGTCTCGGTGGCAGGCATCAGCGACGACGTCCCTTCTTGTCGTCCTTCACGTGACCGCGGAAGGTGCGGGTCGGTGCGAACTCGCCGAGCTTGTGGCCGACCATCGCCTCGGTGACGAACACCGGGACGTGCTTGCGGCCGTCGTGCACGGCGAAGGTGTGGCCGAGCATGTCCGGCGAGATCACCGAACGGCGCGACCAGGTCTTGATGACGTTCTTGGTGCCCGCTTCGTTCTGGACGTCGACCTTCTTCTGAAGGTGGTCGTCGATGAAGGGGCCCTTCTTCAAACTACGAGGCATGTCCAAAGGCTCCTATCAGCGCTTCTTGCCGGTGCGGCGGCGACGGACGATGAGCTTGTCGCTCGCCTTGCCGGGACGCCGGGTACGGCCCTCGGGCTTACCCCAGGGCGAGACGGGGTGACGGCCACCGGAAGTACGGCCCTCGCCACCACCGTGCGGGTGGTCGACCGGGTTCATGACGACACCACGGACGGTCGGGCGCTTGCCCTTCCACCGCATGCGGCCGGCCTTGCCCCAGTTGATGTTCGACTGCTCGGCGTTGCCGACCTCACCGACGGTGGCGCGGCAGCGCACGTCGACGCGACGGACCTCACCGGAGGGCATGCGCAGCGTGGCGTACGGCCCTTCCTTGGCGAGCAGCTGGATGCTGACACCCGCGGAGCGGGCCAGCTTGGCACCGCCACCCGGACGCAGCTCCACGGCGTGGATCGTCGTGCCGTTGGGGATGTTGCGCAGCGGCAGGTTGTTGCCCACCTTGATGTCGGCGGACGGACCGTTCTCGATGACCGTGCCCTGCGCGAGCTTGTTCGGCGCCAGGATGTAGCGCTTCTCGCCGTCGGCGTAGTGCAGCAGCGCGATGCGGGCGGTGCGGTTGGGGTCGTACTCGATGTGAGCGACCTTGGCCGGCACGCCGTCCTTGTCGTGGCGACGGAAGTCGATGACGCGGTAGGCACGCTTGTGGCCACCACCGATGTGACGGGTGGTGATGCGGCCGGTGGAGTTGCGGCCACCGGTCTTGCTCAGCGGACGGACCAGCGACTTCTCAGGCGTGGAGCGCGTGACCTCGACGAAGTCGGCGACAGAGCTGCCGCGACGACCCGGGGTGGTCGGCTTGTACTTACGGATACCCATTGGTTCTTCCTTGTCCTCTCCGTCAGCCCTGGCCGCCGAAGATGTCGATCGTGCCCTCGCGGAGGGTGACGATCGCGCGCTTCGTGTCCTTGCGCTTACCGGTGCCGAACCGGGTGCGTCGGGCCTTGCCGACTCGGTTCATGGTGTGCACGGAGTCGACCTTGACGCCGAAGATCTGCTCGACGGCGATCTTGATCTCGGTCTTGTTGGACCGCGGGTCGACGATGAAGGTGTACTTGCCCTCGTCGAGGAGACCGTAGGACTTCTCCGAGACGACGGGACGGATCAGGATGTCGCGCGGGTCCTTGATCTGGGACGCGCTCGTGATGGACTCGCTCACTTGTCCGTCTCCTCTGCGTTCTTGGGCGCGGGCCCGGCGAGGAAGGCCTCGAGAGCCGCCTGGGTGAAGACGACGTCGTCGGAGCACAGCACGTCGTAGGTGTTGAGCTGGTCGGCCGCGAGCACGTGGACGTCCACGAGGTTGCGGACCGACTTCCACGCCGCGTCGTTGCCGCGCTCGATGACGACGAGCAGGTTCTTGCGCTCGCTCAGGCCACCGAGGATCGCGGCGACGCTCTTGGTGGAGGGGGTCTCCCCCTCGAGGAGCGCGCTCAGCACGTGGATGCGGCCGTGGCGCGCCCGGTCGGAGAGGGCACCGCGCAGGGCGGCGGCCTTCATCTTCTTGGGGGTGCGCTGGCTGTACTCACGCGGCTGCGGGCCGTGGACGACGCCACCGCCGGCGAACTGCGGGGCGCGGGTCGAGCCCTGACGGGCCCGGCCGGTGCCCTTCTGCCGGTACGGCTTGCGGCCACCACCGCGCACCTCGGCGCGGGTCTTGGTCGAGTGCGTGCCCTGGCGCGCTGCGGCGAGCTGGGCGACGACGACCTGGTGGATGAGCGGGACGTTGACCTGCACGTCGAAGATCTCGGCGGGCAGCTCCACGGTCCCGGCAGCGGTTCCGGCCGGGTTGATGATGTCGATGCTCGGCACGTCAGGCTCCCTTCACCGAGGTGCGGACGAGGACGACGCCACCGCGGGGGCCGGGGACGGCGCCCTTGACGAGCAGCAGGCCCTTCTCGGCGTCCACGGCGTGGATCGTCAGGTTCTGGGTGGTCTGGCGCACGCCGCCCATGCGGCCGGCCATGCGCATCCCCTTGAAGACGCGACCCGGGGTGGCGCAGCCACCGATCGAGCCGGGCTTGCGGTGGTTGCGGTGGGCACCGTGGGAGGCGCTGACGCCGGCGAAGCCGTGACGCTTCATGACGCCGGCGAAGCCCTTGCCCTTGGTGGTGCCGGTGACGTCGATGGCCTGCCCGTTCTCGAACAGCTCGACCGTCACCTCCTGGCCGAGGGTGTACTCGGCGGCGTCGGCGGTGCGCAGCTCGATGAGGTGGCGGCGCGGGGTGGCGCCGGCCTTGGCGAAGTGGCCGCTCGTGGGCTGGTTCACCTTGCGGGGGTCGATGGCGCCGTAGGCGATCTGCACGGCGTCGTACCCGTCGGTCTCGACATTGCGGACCTGGGTGACGACGCACGGGCCGGCCTGGATGACGGTGACCGGGACGAGGCGGTTCTCCTCGTCCCAGACCTGCGTCATGCCGAGCTTCTCGCCGAGCACGCCCTTGACGGTCTTGGTGGCAGTGGTGGTCATGTCTCGTCTTCCCCGGATCAGAGCTTGATCTCGATGTTGACGTCAGCCGGGAGGTCGAGACGCATCAGCGAGTCGACGGCCTTGGGCGTCGGGTCGATGATGTCGATGAGGCGCTTGTGGGTGCGCATCTCGAAGTGCTCGCGGCTGTCCTTGTACTTGTGCGGCGAACGGATGACGCAGAACACGTTCTTCTCCGTCGGCAGCGGCACGGGGCCGACCACCGTTGCGCCGGCACGGGTCACGGTGTCGACGATCTTTCGCGCCGAGTTGTCGATGACCTCGTGGTCATACGACTTCAACCGGATGCGGATCTTCTGTCCCGCCATCTGTGTGTCCGTCTCTCTCTCGCCGTCGTGCTGTGGTCTGTGTGGGCCCGGCCCGGTCTCCGACCCCCGCGGTCGGGTGTGTCGCACCCGCTCCGCAGCGCGACGACATGCCGAAGGGCAGATCGTGCGCCTGGTCGTCGACCCGGACGAACCGGATCGTGCTCTGGCTCCGATGTGTCGCCCCGCTGCGCGGTGCGATGCGTTGTCATCGGGCTGGCGATGACGCCGGCGACCACAGCACAGGGCTGGTCGCGGCACCACCGCTCAACAAGCAACCTGACAAGTGTGCCAGAGGCGGCGCGCCTGATCCAAATCGGAGGCGAAGGGGGTTACTCCGGGCGGTCCCGGTCGGCGAGGTCGGCGGCCGAACGACCCTGGTCGTGCAGGCCCTCGATACGCAGCGAACGGGCCTCCTCGACGATCTCGCCCTGGGCCTCGGCGGCCGCATCGGACTTCGTCGTGTCGCGCAACGGGAGCGGCAGCTCGTCCTCGGCGGGCAGACCCGCCTGCAGCTGCCGGGAGCGCTCGATCTCGGAGTCGAGCTCGGCACCCAGGAGCAGGACGTTGTTGATGATCCACAGCCACAGGAGTGTGACGATCACGCCGGCGAGCGACCCGTAGGTCTTGTTGTACGAGCCGAAGTTGGAGACGTAGAAGCCGAAGACGACCGAGGCGAGGATCGCGACGACGATCGCCACCGCTGCGCCCGGGCTGAGCCAGCGGAACTTGGGCTGACGGACATTTGGGGTCGCCCAGTAGAGCAGGCCGACCATGAAGACCACGACGAGCAGGATGACCGGCCACTTGGCGATGTTCCAGGCCATCACCGCCGCGTCGCCGAGGCCGATCGTGTCGCCGATGACGCGGGCGAGGTCGCCGCTCACCGCGACCGAGAGGATGATCGCGGCCGCGAGCACGAGGAGCACGGCGGTGACGACGAGCTGCATCGGGCGCAGCTTGATGAACTTGCGGCCCTCCGGCACCTCGTAGATCTTGTTGAGTGCCCGGCCGAAGGCCCCGACGTAGCCGGAGGCCGACCACAACGCACCGGCCAGACCCACGACGAGGCCGAGCCCGGCTGCGGACGACGTGACCATCTGCTCCAGCGGCCCCTCGAGCGTGTCGCTCACGCTGCCGGTGCCGAGCTGGTCGAGCACGTCGAGGATCGTCGTCTTGGTCTGCTCGGGCTCCCCCACCAGACCGAGGATGGAGACCAGCGCGAGGAGCGCGGGGAAGATCGAGAGCACGGAGAAGTAGGTCAGCGCCGCCGCGAGGTCCGTGCACCCGTCGGCGCTGAACTCCTTGAGGGCCCGCTTGGCGGCGAAGCGCCAGCTGCGTCCCTTGAGCTCGCGCAGGGACGGCTTGACGTCCTCGTCGAACCCGTCGTGCTCGGTGCGCCTGTCGGCGCCTGTGGTCTCGGCGGTGGCCATGGCGCGGCCTCTCCGTGCTCGGGTACAGCGGTCGACCCAACCCTAGGCCGAAGGGAGCGTCTCCGCCCTCCCGACACGACGGCACGGCCGAGGCACGACGCAGGGCCCGCCTTCCCCTGACGGGGAGACGGGCCCTGCGTGGTCGCTGACCGGGGTCAGCCCAGGATCACTTGAGGATCTTGGTGACGCGACCGGCGCCGACGGTGCGGCCACCCTCGCGGATGTTGAACTTCAGGCCCTCCTCCATGGCGATCGGCTGGATGAGCTCGACCTTCATGTCGGTGTTGTCACCGGGCATGACCATCTCGGTGCCCTCGGGCAGGGAGACGACGCCGGTGACGTCGGTGGTCCGGAAGTAGAACTGCGGACGGTAGGAGTCGTAGAACGGCGTGTGCCGGCCACCCTCCTCCTTCGACAGGATGTAGACCTGCGCCTCGAACTCGGTGTGCGGGGTGATCGAGCCCGGCTTGCAGATGACCTGCCCGCGCTCGACGTCCTCGCGCTTGGTGCCGCGGAGGAGCAGACCGACGTTCTCGCCCGCGCGCCCCTCGTCGAGGAGCTTGCGGAACATCTCGATGCCGGTGACGGTCGTGGTCGTCTTCTCCTCGCGGATACCGACGATCTCGACCTCCTCGTTGACGTTGAGGATGCCGCGCTCGATGCGACCGGTGACGACGGTGCCACGACCGGTGATCGTGAAGACGTCCTCGACGGGCATCATGAACGGCTTGTCGAGGTCACGCTCCGGCTCGGGGATGTAGGAGTCGACAGCGTCCATGAGCTCCATGATCGACTCGCCCCACGTGGCGTCGCCCTCGAGCGCCTTGAGCGCCGAGACCTTGACGACCGGGACGTCGTCGCCCGGGAACTCGTAGGAGGACAGCAGCTCGCGGACCTCCATCTCGACGAGCTCCAGGATCTCCTCGTCGTCGACCATGTCGGCCTTGTTGAGCGCCACGACGATGTAGGGGACGCCGACCTGGCGGGCCAGGAGGACGTGCTCCTTCGTCTGCGGCATGGGGCCGTCGGTGGCGGCGACCACGAGGATCGCGCCGTCCATCTGAGCCGCACCGGTGATCATGTTCTTGACGTAGTCGGCGTGACCCGGGCAGTCGACGTGCGCGTAGTGACGCGACTCCGTCTGGTACTCGATGTGCGAGATCGAGATGGTGATACCGCGCTGCTTCTCCTCAGGAGCCTTGTCGATCGTGTCGAACGCCGATGCCTCGTTGAGGTCGGGGAGCTTGTCGTGCAGCACGCGGGAGATCGCGGCCGTCAGCGTCGTCTTGCCATGGTCGATGTGACCGATGGTGCCGATGTTGACGTGCGGCTTGCTCCGCTCGAACTTTGCCTTCGCCACTGTGTTGTCCTCCTCAGGACGTCTTCTTTGGTTACGCCTTATCCCGGCAGGGTGGCGTCGATTGGGGGTGTGTGTGGATGTTCCGCGTCGGGATCCCGGTAATGCTACCGGTCACTCGCCTCGGGTCTTCTTGATGATCTCCTCGGCAACGGCCTTGGGGACCTCTGCGTACGAGTCGAACTCCATCGAGTAGTTCGCCCGGCCCTGGGTCTTCGACCGCAGGTCGCCGACGTAGCCGAACATCTCGGACAGGGGGACCAGGCCGGTGACCACCTTGGCGCCGCTGACGTCCTCCATGGACTGGATCTGGCCACGGCGCGAGTTGATGTCGCCGATGACATCACCCATGTAGTCCTCGGGGGTGCGCACCTCGACCTTCATCATCGGCTCCATGAGCACCGGGTCGGCCTTGCGGGCGGCCTCCTTGAAGGCCATCGAGCCGGCGATCTTGAAGGCCATCTCCGAGGAGTCGACGTCGTGGTAGGCGCCGTCGATCAGGGTGGCCTTGACACCGACGACCGGGTACCCGGCGAGGACGCCGTACTGCATCGCGTCCTGGATGCCGGCGTCGACGCTCGGGATGTACTCGCGCGGGATGCGACCACCGGTGACGGCGTTCTTGAACTCGTACATCTCACCCTCGTTCTCCTCGTCCGTGACGAGGGGCTCGAAGGTGATCTGCACCTTGGCGAACTGGCCGGACCCACCGGTCTGCTTCTTGTGCGTGTAGTCGTACTTCTCGACCGCGCGACGGATGGTCTCGCGGTAGGCCACCTGCGGCTTGCCGATGTTGGCCTCGACCTTGAACTCGCGCCGCATCCGGTCGACGAAGACGTCGAGGTGGAGCTCGCCCATGCCGGCGATGATCGTCTGGCCCGTCTCCTCGTCGAGGGAGACCTGGAAGGTCGGGTCCTCGGCGACGAGACGCTGGATCGCGGAGCCGAGCTTCTCCTGGTCGCCCTTGGTCTTGGGCTCGATGGCCACCTGGATGACCGGGGCGGGGAAGGACATCGACTCGAGGATGACCGGCGCCTGGATGTCGCTCAGGGTGTCACCCGTGGTGGTCTCCTTCAGACCGATCACGGCGTAGATGTGGCCCGCCATCGCCTCGTCGACCGGGTTCTCCTTGTTGGCGTGCATCTGGAAGAGCTTGCCGATGCGCTCCTTCTTGCCCTTGGTCGAGTTGATGACCTGGGTGCCCGGGACGAGCTTGCCCGAGTACACGCGGATGAAGGTCAGCGTGCCGAAGAAGGGGTGCGCCGCGATCTTGAAGGCGAGCGCCGAGAAGGGCTCGTCGACGCTCGGCCGGCGCAGCACGACCTCGTCCTCGTTACCGGGGGCGTGGCCCTCCATGGCGGCGACGTCGAGGGGGCTGGGCAGGTAGTCGCGCACGGCGTCGAGCACCGGCTGGACGCCACGGTTCTTGAACGCCGAGCCGCAGAAGATCGGGTACAGCTCCGAGTTGACCGTGAGCTTGCGGATGCCCGCCTTGAGCTCCTCGTCGGTCAGCTCCTCGCCACCGAGGTACTTCTCCATGAGCTCGTCGTCAGCCTCGGCGACGCGCTCGACGATGTGGTTGCGGTACTCCTCCGCCTTGGCCTGCAGGTCCGCCGGGATCTCCTGGGTCTCGTACGAGGCACCCAGGGTGACGTCACCCTTGGCGTCGCCGGGCCACACGAGCGCCTTCATCTTGATCAGGTCGACGACGCCGACGAAGTCGTTCTCGGCGCCGATCGGCAGCTGCATGACGAGCGGCTCCGCACCGAGGCGGTCCTTGATCGTCTGCACGGTGAAGTAGAAGTCCGCGCCGAGCTTGTCCATCTTGTTGACGAACGCGATGCGGGGGACGTCGTACTTGTCGGCCTGGCGCCAGACGGTCTCGGACTGGGGCTCGACCCCTTCCTTGCCGTCGAAGACCGCGACCGCGCCGTCGAGCACGCGCAGCGACCGCTCGACCTCGACGGTGAAGTCGACGTGGCCGGGGGTGTCGATGATGTTGATCTGGGTGTCGTCCCAGAAGGAGGTGACCGCGGCGGACGTGATGGTGATGCCGCGCTCCTTCTCCTGCTCCATCCAGTCCGTGGTGGAGGCACCGTCGTGCGTCTCGCCCAGCTTGTGGTTGACGCCGGTGTAGAAAAGGATGCGCTCAGTCGTCGTCGTCTTGCCGGCGTCGATGTGCGCCATGATGCCGATGTTGCGGACCTTGGTCAGGTCCGTCAGGACGTCCTGTGCCACTCGTTATCTCATCTCGCTCGTTGCGGTCGTGTCTGCCCGTGCGGGCTGGTGGTCGGGGCCGACGGGTGCCGGCCCCGACCTGCTGTCACCAGCGGTAGTGCGCGAAGGCCTTGTTGGACTCGGCCATCTTGTGGGTGTCCTCGCGACGCTTCACCGCGGCACCGAGGCCGTTGCTGGCGTCCAGGATCTCGTTCATGAGGCGCTCGGTCATCGTCTTCTCGCGACGCTGACGGGCGTAGCCGACGAGCCAGCGCAGCGACAGGGTCGTGGCGCGGCCGGGCTTGACCTCGATCGGGACCTGGTAGGTCGCGCCACCGACACGGCGGGACTTGACCTCCAAGGAGGGCTTGACGTTGTCGAGCGCGCGCTTGAGCGTCTGGACCGGGTCGGTGCCGGTCTTCTCACGGCAACCCTCGAGGGCGTCGTACACGATCGACTCGGCGATGGACTTCTTGCCGTCGAGGAGGATCTTGTTGACCAGCTGGGTCACCAGCGGGGACTGGAAGACCGGGTCGACGACGAGCGGGCGCTTCGGGGCGGGACCCTTGCGAGGCATTACTTCTTCTCCTTCTTGGCGCCGTAACGGCTGCGGGCCTGCTGACGACCCTTGACGCCCTGGGTGTCGAGGGACCCGCGGACGATCTTGTAACGGACACCGGGGAGGTCCTTCACTCGGCCACCGCGCACGAGCACGATGGAGTGCTCCTGCAGGTTGTGACCGACACCCGGGATGTAGGCGGTGACCTCGATGCCGCTCGTCAGGCGCACGCGGGCGACCTTGCGAAGGGCAGAGTTCGGCTTCTTGGGGGTGGTGGTGTACACACGCGTGCACACGCCACGGCGCTGCGGCGAGCCCTTGAGGGCGGGCGTGGCGGCCTTGGACGGCTTGTCCTGCCGACCCTTGCGCACCAGCTGGTTGATGGTAGGCAACCTGATCTCCGTACGTTGGTGATGTTGTCTGCGCCGACCGGGTGGACCCGGGCGACGCTCCTTGGATGCCATCCACGACCCCCGCACTCGGGTGTGTCGTCGATGGTGCTCTTCCCTGCACTCCCCACCGCGGTCCGGATGGACCACGCCCGGGCGCCCGGCAAGAGGGCGGAGGCGGTCGTCACCGACCGCTCCCGGCGCGCTTCACGGCACAGCCGTGCCACGCACGCTGATCAACGATACCGGCGGGTCCCGAGCGCCACAAATCCGATCCGGCCGCGCCCCGCCGCGGGATGTCAGCCGAGACGGTCGAAGGAGGGCGCGTAGCGGAACTCGCCGGCCATCTGCGGCCGCCAGGCGCGCAGCGTCAGCGCCTGGAAGTACTGCTCCTCCCACGGCTCCGGGGACCCGATGCCGTGCCCGGCGGCCGGGACGAAGCCGAAGAAGCCGTAGTACCCCGGGTCCCCCAGGAGCACGATGACCGGGACCGCGATCCGCTCGGCGCTGGCGACGACGGCCATGACGAGCGCGGCGCCGATCCCCTGCCCCTGCAGGTCGGGACGGACCGAGAGGGGCCCCAGCGCGACGGAGGGTGACCCACCCAGCGCGGCCCGGCTGCACACGACGTGCCCGACCACCCCGCCGTCCAGCTCGGCGACGAAGGTCAGCTCGTCGAGGACCGAGCCGTCGGCGCGCAGGCCGCGCAGCAGCTCGCGCTCGATGGTCTCCCTTCGTCCGTGCGGGATGCCGAAGGCCGCGTCGTGGAGGAGCTCCGTCGGGAGGGCGTCGGCCGGGGTCTCCCGGCGGATCACCAGGTCGTCGCGCATCAGTACCGGTCCGTGATCCAGTGGCTGTTGCCGCTGACGAAGGCGGCGACGTAGACCGCCGCGACCAGGAGCAGCACGACCGTCACGATCGTCGCGTCGCTGCGTGAGCGGCGGGTGAAGGTGACGACGGCGGCGCCGGCCAGGGCGAGGCCGAGCAGCTTGCTCACTCCCCCGGGCTTGACCAGGAGCACGAGGGCGCCCACCACGAGCACGGCCCCCAGACCCCAGCGGGCCGCGGTGGCGCGCACCGACATCGGGTGGCGGCGGTCGGGTTCGGTCATGCGCTCATCCTCCCCCACGGCACTGC